>JBLHGI010000044.1:0-25450 GCA_047616505.1 Planctomycetota bacterium | reverse complement strand
CCGCCCAATAAAAAAGAACAAATGGACACCGAAGAGAATCACCGCCATCATTGGGGGATTGCTCTTTCTCAGTTTTACGCTCTATGGGTTTTTGAAAGATCGGGGCGTGTCGCGCCTCCATGTCGAGACCGAGAAGTTGACCATCTCTAAGGTCGAGCGAGGGCCGTTTCGAGAGTTTGTTCCGGTGCGCGGTGCGGTTGAGCCTATTCGCACGGTGTATTTTGGTGCGCTGGAAGGTGGGCGGGTCGAGGAGATCATGGTGGAAGAGGGGGCATTGGTGGAAGAGGGCGAAGTGATCATGCGCTTGGTCAACGAAGATCTAACGCTGCAAGTACTAAGCCAGGAGACGCCGTTACAGGAGCAATTGGATCAATTGCGCAACGCGCGGTTGCAGATGCAACAGAAGCTTTTACAGAGCCGTCAACGCCTTCTCGATGTCGAGTTTCAACTGCAGCAGAAACAGCGCATCTACGAACGCTATGCCTCTTTTTCAGAGAGAGATCTAGTCGCGGTGATGCCGCGTGCCGATTTTGAAAAGCTGCGCGATGACTATACATATTACAAACGCCTGCGCGATATGACCGTGGAGACGCTGGGGCAGGACTCACTTTTGGCCAATTTGCAGGTAGAGCAGATGCAGGCTACGGTTGAACGAACGCAGCGCAATGTAGCTATCGTGCGCAAACGGCTCGATAAACTCGTGGTGCGCGCACCGGTGACGGGGCAGCTCACGGTGATGGTGGAGGCCGAGATTGGCACGGCCAAAAATAGGGGTGAGCGTTTGGGGCAAGTCGACGTGCTCGATGGTTTTAAAGTGCGCGCCGTTATCGACGAGTTCTATATTGGGCGCATTGCGCGCGGGCTTGGGGGCGAGTTTGATTTGGGCGATGAGAGTTATCGTTTAGAAGTCGTAAAAGTCTATCCAGAAGTTAAGGCCGGTCGCTTTGCGATCGACCTCGAATTCTCGGGTGTGCAGCCCGTGGGGATTCGCCGCGGACAGACGCTGCATATACGTCTCTTTCTCGACACCGCCGGCGCGGCGATTCTCTTGGCGCGCGGCGGTTTTTATCAGCAGACAGGCGGCAATTGGATCTATGTGCTCGATGCCGATGGCCAGCGTGCTAACAAGCGGAATATTCGCTTGGGGCGCCAGAATCCGAACTTTTTTGAGGTGTTAGAAGGCGTGCAGCCAGGCGAAAGAGTAATCACTTCTAGCTATGATAATTTCGGCGATATGGATGTGCTTTTACTGCAGTAGGAGGCAACTGTGATCCGCACCAAAAACTTACAAAAACTCTATACCACCGAAGAAGTAGAGACGACGGCACTCAATGACGTCAATCTCGAGGTCGAAGCGGGAGAGTTTGTGTCAATTATGGGGCCCTCGGGCTGTGGCAAGTCGACGTTGCTCAATGTGCTGGGCCTACTCGACAATCCCTCGGGCGGCGAGTATCACCTAGTTGGAGAAGAAGTATCGAAGTATTCGGAGCGCCAGCGCGCGAAGCTGCGCAAGGGCACGATAGGCTTCGTCTTCCAGAGCTTTAATTTAATCGACGAATTAACGGTGTACGAAAATATCGAGTTGCCGCTGCTCTATTTGGGCATGTCTTCGAACGAGCGCAAAGAGCGGGTGACGACGGTGCTCGATCGCATGGCCGTCACCCACCGACATAAACACTTTCCACAGCAACTCTCCGGCGGTCAGCAGCAGCGCGTGGCTGTGGCGCGCGCCGTCGTGGCCGAGCCGAAGATTATTTTAGCCGACGAACCGACGGGCAATCTCGATTCCAAGCACGGCGACGAAGTGATGGAAATGCTCACGAATCTAAACGAGGCGGGCACGACGATAGTGATGGTGACGCATTCACTTTCGTATGCCGAATATGGCAATCGGGTGATTCACCTGTTCGACGGCCATGTGGTGAAGGGGAATTCGAGCGAGGGCGAGTAGCGGGTATAGAGCTATTTAAAGTGGGTGCATATAGCATGGAGTGTAGAAAAAATATGACACGGACGATTGAACTCAATGTCAACGGAAAACAGAGGCGTGTACACTTAGATCCAGATACCCCTTTGCTCTATGTACTACGCAACGATCTCGATCTAAAAGGCGCCAAATATGGCTGCGGTTTGGAGCAGTGTGGCGCGTGTAAAGTATTGGTAGACGGCGAGGCCTTGCCGAGTTGTAAGCTGCCAGTGGCTGAGGTCGTGGGTAAGCAGGTCGTGACGGTGGAGGGTTTGGGAACGAAAGATGCGTTGCACCCAGTGCAGCGCGCCTTTGTCGCCGAAGGGGCGGCGCAGTGTGGGTATTGCACCGCTGGTTTGGTGGTAGGTGCCGTGGCGCTATTGGCTGCAAACTCCGCGCCAACCGACGCCGAGATTGGCGCTACATTAGAACGACACCTATGTCGTTGTGGGGTGCATGGTCGCGTCTTTAAAGCGGTGCGGCGCGCGGCGGCGGAGATGCGACCATGAACGAAATCGATCGTTATTTGCGCGTCGAGACGGACGGTGATATCAGCGTTTTCATGAGCAAGGTGGAAGTGGGGCAGGGGCTTAAAGTCGCGATCGCGCAGATTGCAGCGGAAGAACTCGATTTGTCTTTTGCGCGCGTGCACATTGTGCGCGCAGACACCGCGGTCTCGGCCAATGCTTCGTATACGGCGGGCAGCAACTCGATCCAGATGGTGGGGCAGGAAGTGCGACGGGCTGCGGCTAGTGCGCGACAGATCATGGTGGGAATGGCGGCGGAGCGATGGGGTGTAGAGGTAGAGGAACTTGCGGTAGAAGACGGCCTTGTCAAAGAACGGGGTGGCCAACGAACTATCGGCTATGGGGAGCTAATGGGTGGGCGGCATTTTGAGCGACCATCTATAGAAGGTGTGCGCTGTAAAGCTCCGGAGGAATACGCGGTTGTGGGGCGCGCGGTGCCGCGGGATGATATGGTAGCCAAGGTTACGGGTGGTGGTGGTTTTATACACGATTTAGAGCTACCCAATATGGCACACGGGCGGGTGGTGCGACCACCGGGGCCGCAGGCGTACTTGCTCGCTTTAGATGAAGAGCAAGTGCTTGTGTTGCCCGGTGTAGTGGCCGTCGTGCGCGATGGGTCTTTTGTTGGCGTGGTGGCCGAGCGAGAGGAACAGGCGGCGGCAGCGGCAGAAATCCTACGCACCATCGCAACGTGGGAGGAGGGCGAGGTTCTGCCGCCGCAAGAAGAGCTCTATGCGCGTTTGAAAACGGGGTCCGGAAAGAGCTTGTTGGTGGTTGATGGCGTGCCGGTAGAGGGTGCGGTGCCGCCGATAGGGGCGTCGGTAGCAGGTGCGGTGCAGACTTTGCGGGCGTGTTATACAAAACCGTTTCATTTGCATGCATCGCTGGGGCCGTCGGCGGCACTGGCGCAGTGGGACGATGGTTTTTTGCAGGTGTGGAGTCATACTCAGGGCGTTTTTCCGCTGCGCGGTGCGTTGGCGCAGGTATTGGCAATAGAAGAGGAAAATGTGCGTGTGCAGCACGTAGAGGGCGCGGGCTGTTATGGCCATAATGGCGCCGACGATGTGGCATTAGACGCGGCGCTTTTGGCACGCGCCACGCCGGGCAGACCTGTGCGCGTACAGTGGATGCGTGCCGATGAGCACGCTTGGGAGGCGAGTGGATCGGCGATGGTCTTAGAGATGCAGGGCAGTTTAGACGCGGAAGGCCGCGTGGTCGATTGGAACCACGACGTGTGGAGTTATACGCATTCGGGGCGGCCGCGCGCGCTGGAAGGATGCTCGAATTTGTTGGCTGCTTGGCATCTTGAAAAAGCGTTGCCTCGGCCTACGCCGCGCGCTGGGGGCGGCTCACACGGCGGTATTCACCGCAACGCCGACCCGCTCTATTCATTTAAAAAGCGGCGGGTGGTCAAGCATTTTGTCGAAGACAGTCCGCTGCGCGTTTCGGCATTGCGCGGTTTGGGCGCCTATGGCAATGTTTTCGCGATCGAGTCGTTTATGGATGAATTGGCGTTGGCTGCCAAGGTGGACCCGCTGGAATTCCGCCTGCGTCACTTAGAGGACGAGCGCGCTCGTGCCGTTTTAGAACGTGCGGCAGAGAAGGCGGGCTGGGAGTGGGGCATCAAAGAAGGCGGTTGTGGAGCGGGACGAGGTTTGGGCATTAGTTTTGCACAGTACAAGAACGAAAAGTGTTATGCCGCCGTCGTCGCCCAGGTCTGTGTCGAGGGCGACCAGATCCAATTGGAGCGCATGGTCATCGCCGCTGATGCTGGGCTGATCGTCAATCCAGATGGTATGGCCAACCAACTCGAGGGCGGGGTGTTGCAGGCGGCGAGTTGGACCTTAAAAGAAGAGCTGCGCTATGGGGCGGGAGGTGTTGAATGCTGCGACTGGGACAGCTATCCGATTTTGCGTTTTGGCGAGACGCCCGAGATTGAGGTGATATTAATCGATCGGCCGGGTGAACCGAGCAAGGGCTGTGGCGAAGCGACGCAGGGTCCGACGCCAGCGGCCATCGCCAACGCGGTCTTTGTCGCCTGCGGCGTGCGCTTGCGGCAGGTCCCCTTTACGCCGGAGTGTTTGCGCGCAGCGAGCATAAAGGCATAGTTTTTTTCTATAGCATACCATGCTATGCGAAGATGCTATAGGCCCCCAAGAATTCATTAACCTCTAAGAATATCCCCATGAATCCAATTCCTGTCCCTGCGAAATTTCGCATTATTGCGCACCGAGGTGCTTCTGCCTATGCACCCGAGAATACCTTGCCGGCCTTTGCTTTGGCCCGCAACATGGGCGTGATCGAAATCGAGACGGATGCCCAGCTAGCGATCGACGGTGAGGTGGTGCTCTGCCACGACAACACACTCGCGCGCTATGGACACGGAGACCGCTTAGTCGAATCAATTTCCAGCCAAGAGCTGTTGGCGCTAGATATGGGGGCCTGGTATTCGCCCTACCTCTTTGCCGATACGCCGATGATGACGCTGGATCAATTGTTGAATGAGTTTAAAGGTGAATTAGTTTATCATATAGAACTAAAGGGGGCGGCGCCGGGTTTGGCGGCGGCGGTAGATGCGCGCGTTACCCGCTGCCGCTTGTCGTCTAATGTGATTTATACCTCCTTTTCTTTTATTCAATTGGAGCGAATGCGCGCGGTCGCAACGGACGCTAAGCTAGGTTGGTTGGTGGACGACTTCGACGATGAGCTGTTGGCGCGCGCGCGGGATCTCGGAATATTTCAACTCTGTCCGCGCGCGGATAGAATAACAGATGAACTCGTCGCTAAGGGTAAAGAGTTCGTGCCAGAAGTGCGCGCGTGGGGCATGCGGGGTGGGGCCATGGAACTGCGCGCACTAATTGCGGAAGTAGCGCGCTGCGGCTGCGATGGCATGACGATTAACTGGCCTGATTGGGCGCAACGTGAGCAAGAAAATCTATCTCTAAAATGAGTTGGACTTGTTCTGGTATACCCTCGATCTTCTTTTGTACATCCTTTTATAAAGATACTCATAACGCATCTTCTCGTTTCCCATTATAGGCATGTATAGATTCTGTTTCACCCTACTGCTGTGTGCGCTTCCCGTAGAGGGCGAAGAACTGCTCGTCGGTCGCGGCGGGCTTTCTTTTATCGAAGTGCAAAGCGAATCGGACCGTTTGTCCGTTGCGGCGGATTCGATTTGGACCTGGGACGTGCAGCCCGGAGAAAACCTCGCTCGCTCGGCGTTGGCGCGCGGTGGGGCCATTATTGCCTCGGAAGTTTCCGTCGACGAATTTGGCCAGAAGCTGCGCACGATCCCACCTATTGTCGGCTTGGATAAGATGCTCGATGGCGATGCGGGCACGGCCTTTGATCCCGACCTCGTCGAACTGGCGCACGACGTCGAAATTGTCGTCGACTTAGGCGGCACATTCCACGTTGACAATGTGCGCTTCTTTCCGCGTTTGGACAGCGGTCACCGCGACCTCTTTATGCAGGCTTTTGAGTTGGGCTATAATCGCGGCGTCGAAATTATACCGGGGCTGAATTTTTTGGATCAGCCCTTCAACGTGCTAATAAATGCTCATATTTTCTCTCCCAACAGGCAGGCCATCGTGTCTTGGCCGCGCGCCAACGAGATCATCGAGTTGCCGGAAATGCGCTATTTTCGCCTCAAATCGCTGTCGAATTTGCCGTGGGAAGTGGCCGAAATAGAAATTAATGCGGTAGGCACGGCTCCTTGGGGTATCTACGAGTCCACGCCGCTCGAAGTGCGCCATGCCATTCCCGTCTGGGGGCGCCTGCAGGTCAATGGCGGCTCTCCGGACGAGTTGCCGGTCGTGGTGCAGACGCGCAGCGGCCCCGACCCGGAGCCGCTGCATTATTACGTGGTGCGCCGCGGCAGCCTTGAAGAAGTGCGCGTCGATCGAATTTTTTGGGAGACCTTGCCGCGCCTGGGCGCCGATATTCGCCAGGCGGACCAGGGGCCGGTCGTGCCCAGTCCCGATTGGAGCGCCTGGGAAACGGTGACGGACGGGCTGATTTATTCGCCGCCCTTTAGTTATATACAATTTCGCGTGCGACTTCTGGAACCGGGTACGCATATTGACCAGATTGGCTTTGAGTTTACCAGCAGGCCACTGGCGCAGGTCTTAAAGGCCGAGGTGGTACCGAGTGTGGCCAGCCCGGGCGAGGAGACGCCGTTTGTGCTACATATGCTGGTGCAACATCTCGAGCGCAAGGCGCAGCTGGGTTCTGGGTTTCGCTATCTCGATATTCGCACACCGGCTGAAATTGTCGCCATAGACAGCGTGCGGGTGCAAGACGAGCGCGTGATTTTTTCTGTCGACGAACGTCCGGGAGAGGGGTTTACCGTGCGCCTGTTGGAACGGGTGAAACCGCAGGCGAGTTTTGTACAGATATTCTTTCGCGGCAAAATATTCTTTGATGGCACGGACTTTCAGGTGCGCGCCGTGGATATACGACCAACGGAGACGGATCGCGAAGAAGTGCATCAATTTGCGCGCGTCGGCGATGTTGATGAGCGCTCGCCCGGCGCGTCGTTGGCGGTGCGTCTGAGCACGCGCAATCGTCCGTTAGTCGACAATTTGCTGCCGCGTTCTCCGGTCATTACGCCCAATAATGACGGCATCAACGACTATTTGGAGCTGAGCTACGATCTGCTCAAATTGACGCGTGATGCTCCCGTCAGCTTTTCAATGTACGATTTGAGTGGGAGCCTTGTGCGCCGGGGGAATATTGCTTCCGTGCGCAGTGGATCTTTTGTGCGGATTTGGGATGGTCGAGATGAATGGGGGCAACGCATGCCGCCGGGGCTGTATTTGTATCAGGTTGAGGTCGATGCCGATGCCGGTCGGGTTGGGCGCCAGGGCAGCGTGAGTCTAACCTATTGAGATGGGGTATAGCGATTTGATACGCGCGCTGTATATGCTAGTGATTTCTCTCGGGTGCATCTCCTGTGCCAACGAGAATGGCCCGCTGGCCAACGAGCCGACCTTTGCGGATTTAATCGATCATACGACCTTTGCCGATTTTGCGTTGGAGCGCGCCGTGCGCGCCGAATTGGGGCGTTCGCGCGGGCCGCTAACAGAGAGTGAATTGCGGTCTGTAGAAAGGCTCAATGCCAGCAGCTCTGACATCGAAGACTTGGCGGATATTGGCCGTTTGGCGATGCTGCAAGAGCTGTATCTGGGGCGCAATCAACTGCGCGATATCGGTCCTCTATCTGCGCTTGAACATCTGCGTGTGCTGGATATTTCGCACAATGAGGTCGACGACCTTGAATCTTTGGGAAATCTACAAAATCTGCGCGTACTGCTGCTGACGGCGAATGAGGTATCCGATCTGGGGCCGTTGCGCAACTTACTAGGACTGACGCACTTGGACTTTGAGGCCAATAGGGTCGACGATTTATCACCTCTGAGCGAATTAGTGCACCTGCGTCTGTTAAATTTCGACACCAATCTCATAGCGGATATTTCACTCTTGGCCAAGTTGCCAGCGCTGGAGGCGGTAGAGCTGTCAGGCAACCCGCTGGCCGATGCTGCAGCGCCCGATGCACTGCGCCTGCGCGGCGTCGAAGTGACCTATTTCGTGCCGCCCTTGGGCGTAGGGGATGAGATTTTAGAGCAGGCAATCTTGCGCGCGGTGGGACGCGAAGACGGGTCGGTTACAGAAGAAGACTTGCTGTCTATTCGCACGCTGTCTCTGACGGGGCCGGTCAGTTCTATAGTAGGGATTGAGCGCTTGAAAAATTTGCAATCTTTGGCCATACGCGGTGCTGATGCGACCTTGAGCGATTTGGCACCTCTGGCTCAGATTCGTTTGCTGCGCGAGTTAGTAGTGAGTAATACGCAGGTGCGCAGCCTGACGCCGCTGCGCGATTTGACGCTGCTCAGGCGTTTGGCGCTGGGGCGCAATATTATTGAAGACCTGTCGCCCATTGCCAATTTGGTGCGTTTGGAAGCGTTGGATTTATCGGGTAACCAGATTGTTGAGACTTTCGCTCTGCGGCGCATGCGGCGCGTAGTCTCGCTCAATATTTCCGATAACAAGCTCGTGCGCATTGAACCTTTGGGCTCGATGGTGGCTTTAGAAGAACTCGACTTTTCCAATAATGAAGTGCGCGATATTTCGCCATTACAGAGTTTGGCTGCATTGCGCATTGCCAAATTTGCTGGCAATAGAGTACAGAATCTCGCACCGCTCTTAGAGTTGCCAGCGCTCAAGTCGATCTCGCTGAACAATAATGGCTTGAGCTCTATTTCGCGCAGCGAGTATATACCACAGTTGCGCGCGGCGGGTGTCTTTGTCGTTGGGGGATAGCGTTGGTTTTTGTAGGTGTATTGTTGGGGCTTGACATTGACTAAGGCGTATTGCTATTGTCTACAGGTCGGGCGGTGCCGTATGAAATTGCCTTAGACGCGCAGTGTATTGAGAAACGAGGTTGGTATGATCCGCATCTGGATTTCCGTTATATAAGTCTGACTGCCAGGACGCAATAGAATATAAAAACAGGCGGGTTGTACCGGCACTGTTTGCCTGGATTGGTCGGACGCGTACGTCCGGAAACCAGGCCTTGAACTGATCAAATATTTAAAAAATTATGATTAGAAGCCATCCGTTTTCACGGGTGGCTTTTTTTGTTTTGGAGACTTTAAATGACTCACGAAGCGGTGATATTTCACGATGTAGATTTTTCTTATGAGAGCATGAGTACGGTGCTCTTAGAGCATATTGATTTTCATTTACCGAGTGGCTGGACGGGAATGGTCGGGCCCAATGGTGCCGGCAAGACGACGCTGCTCAAGCTAGCTATTGGCGATTATATACCGAAGGCAGGTCGTATAGAGCATCCCGAGGGGGTGGTATACTGCGCGCAGCGAACGGACGCTCCTCCTCCGGCGTTGCAAGGGCTGCTCGATGCGGATGATGGTAGTGCTTGGGAGTTAAAGGGGCGTTTGGGCTTAGAATGGGATTGGTTTCAGCGTTGGCAGACCCTGAGCCATGGCGAGCGCAAACGGGCTCAGATTGCCTCGGCGCTGTGGCTGGAACCGCAGGTGCTGGCCGTGGATGAGCCGACGAATCATATCGACGTGGATGCGCGTCAGATGTTGGTTGGGGCGCTAAGAGCATATCGCGGCATCGGTCTGCTCGTAAGCCACGATCGCGAATTGCTCGATGGCCTTTGTCGCCAGTGCGTCTTTGTCGATCCGCCCAGCGCCGAGTTGCGCCCCGGTGGTTATAGCCAAGGAAACGAACAGGGCCAGCGCCAGGACGAAGAGACGCGGCATTTGGCGGTGCAGGTGAAAAAGGAGCACGAGCGTTTGCGGCGCGAAACGATCCGTCGTCGCGACGAGGCTACCCGCTCGGACAAACGCGTTTCCAAGCGCGGCCTCGGCAAGGACAATGCCGAACGCGGCAAACGCAATTTGGCGCGCGTAACGGGCCGGGATGCCGTCAGTGGCAAGCTATTGCGTCAGTTAGACGGGCGTTTGCAGCAGAGCGAGGACAGGGTGGCCCAGGTGCAGGTGAAAAAGCAGTACGAACTGGGCATTTGGATGCAGGATGGGCGCTCTAAGCGCGACGTATTGCTGCGCGCAGAGGCCGGGGCAGTAGAGTTGGGCCATGGTCGCCAACTGCGCTTTCCAGATCTCGAGCTCAAACCCGATGCCCGCGTGGCGCTACAGGGGGTTAATGGCGGCGGTAAGAGCACGCTGCTAAAACATCTCTTGCCGCAATTTAATGTGCCGGCAGACCGGCTGGTCTATATGCCACAGGAGATTGCCGCCGCTGAATCGGCGCAGATTTTAGATGCGGCACGAGCGCTGCCACGCGATGAGCTCGGGCGCATGATGGCGGTTGTCAGTCGTTTGGGCTCGCGGCCAACGCGGCTCTTGGAAAGTGTTGAACCGAGTCCGGGAGAGATCCGCAAGGTATTGCTGGCTGCTGGTATTGCGCAGGTGCCCCATATAATTGTGCTCGACGAGCCGACGAACCATCTCGATTTGCCTTCTATAGAGTGTTTAGAACAGGCGTTAGCCGCTTGCCCATGTGCGTTGCTCTTGATCAGTCACGATGCATCCTTCCTACAAAAATTGACGCAAATGCATTGGCAAATAGAGCCTTTAGAGGAGGGTGATGTCCTGCAACTAAAAGTATCCCTTGACTGGGGCATTGGTGTCGCATAATATTTAATATGGGACGCACATCCCCCACTTTAATTGCCTATAATCGCCTTTTTCTCTGAGAACTATGCCGAATTCGCTCGGCACGAAAATTGCCGATTCAACTACAAGAGCAGTCCTATATTTTGGAGGTGAACCCCATGAAAACCCTTTGGTGGATCGGCGCGTGGGTCGTGTTGGGGATGATCGAGCAGGTTTGGGCCGTAGACAAGGGCTTTTCCAAGGCCCTCAAGCGTATTGAAATTAAGGGGTCGGGCAGCCGCGGCACGTCGAGTGAATATATCGTGCCCATCTTGTTGGGCATAGGTGCTGTTTTGTTGGTCGTCGCGTTGTATCGCGTGATAGAAAATAGAAAAAAAATTCAGCAGGCGAGGCCAAAGGTCGTCGATAGCGGCCCCGATTTTAAAGAGCGCGCCGCTCAAATTGGTTTTCAGCGCGCTGAAGTGCGTTTGCTCAAGGTGCTTGCCGAACGGGTTTCTCCGCACAATATAGCTCAGGTATTAGAGACGGATGCGGGGCGACACAAGTTGGCGAGTGAGGTGGTCAAACGCGTGCATCGTCGCGAGCGCGAGCTATTGGTGCTGCGGGGAATCAGCGAAAAATTGGGCATGGCGGGCCATATGAAGGCGCGCGAAACGCTGCGCGTAGAGGCGCATTTATCGGTGTGGATAGTGCCACAACTCTCGTCAGAAGAAGAAGAGTGGGAAGAGGTCGAGCAGGTAGATGGCCAATTATTGGATCTGAGCGAGGGAGGGGCTGCGCTCTGTGTGCAGTCGGATTTGGCCGTTGGCGATTTAATAGAGTTTTGGTCGGCCGATGCCCAGGTGTGGTTGGCCCCCACGGCGGCGCGCGTGCTGCGCATAGAAGCTGCGGGAAATGCGGCTGCCGAACGCGTGTTTCACCTGCAATTTATCGATCCTCCCACCGAGGAATTGCGCGGGGCTATTCGCGCGCTGCAATTAGAGGAAGCGCAGGCCCGAGGTGGAGTGAAGGACTAACGGGTTTTGTTAGCGTTTCCCTCTTAGCCAAAGATTGGCAGGTGTTTGCCAAGAGGCATTTTTTATAGAGGCCCATTATTAGAGGAATACATATGACTGGCGAACGCATACTGGTAGTCGACGACGAAGTTGAATTGGCTCTGCGCTGTCAGCAGTTGCTCAGGAGCAAGGGATACGAAGTCGAGATAGCTACCAACGGCATGGAGGCGCTGGAGAAAATGGCAGCCAACGAGCCGCATCTCATGATCACCGACTTGAAAATGCCGGGTCTTAGTGGCATGGAATTACTCGAGAAGGCCAAGGCTCAGTATGCCGATTTGTTGCTGGTGATGATGACGGCTTATAGCACGGTGCAGGATGCTGTAGAAGCGATGCGCTTAGGGGCTGACGATTTTGTACCGAAACCCTTTTCTCCCGACCATCTGCTAATTGTTGTGCAGAAGGTGTTGAGCAAACGCCAATTGCACGAGGAAAATCGCGACCTCAAAAAACAGCTCGATCAGCAGTTTGGGTTTGACAATATAATTGGCAAAAGCCCCTCTATGATTGCGATTTTCGAGTCGATGAAGAAGATCGCGGACTCGCATATTAACGTGTTGGTTACGGGGGCTTCCGGCACGGGTAAGGAACTCATTGCGCGCGGGATTCACTCGCGCAGCAGTCGCAGCCATCGGCCTTTTGTTGCGCTCAATTGCGGCGCGATCCCAGAACACTTGATGGAGAGTGAAATATTCGGCTATGAGCGCGGCGCTTTTACCGGTGCGGGCAAGGCCAAACCTGGTCTATTGGAGTCGGCCCATGGGGGCACTTTCTTTATGGATGAGATCGGCGAACTGCCCGCCATTTTACAGGTGAAGTTTTTGCGCGTCTTACAAGACGGGACCTTTCGTCGTTTGGGTAGCAACGATGAAAAGGAAGTCGATATACGCTTGGTCAGTGCTACGAATCAGGGCTTGGAAGGACTCGTCGCAGATGGCTCGTTTCGCGAGGACCTCTACTATCGTGTCAATACGTTTACTATCGAGATACCGCCGCTTAGGGAGCGCCGCGACGATATCGAACTACTGGCTAGCCATTTCTTACAGAAATATGGCGAGAAAAATAAAAAATACGTCACGAGTATTTCACCGGAGGCGTTGCACCTGATGCTCAACTATGAGTGGAAGGGCAATGTGCGAGAGTTGGAGCATGCCGTAGAGCGTGCGCTAGTGCTGGCCAGCGGCGATGTGTTGCAGCCCGATGATTTGCCACAGGCCATATTGGCTGCCAGTGGTAGCTCTACTGAGCCGGCGCCGCAGGTGTATATGAATTTGCCGTTTAAAGATGCCAAGGCGCGTCTGGTGGAGGATTTTGAGAAACGCTATATCGTCGAAGTGCTGGGACGACATAAGGGCAATATTTCTCGCGCGGCGATTCACAGTGGCATTGATCGGCGTTCGTTGCACCGCCTTTTGCTCAAGCATGAGATCGATGCCTCAGAAGTGGGGCGCAAGGCAAAGGAGGCGGCTGTCGTCGAGTAGTTGCTCGCTCTTATAAGTGTTTGTATAGATAAACCCGCAGTCCAAAAGGCTGCGGGTTTTTTTGTCAAATATTCACACTCTGAGACTTTGGTGCCCTGCAATGAAATAGATTGTGGCGACAGTGTCTCTATTATTTGTCTGCAGCAGGAATATGTAGCTAAAAAAGGGCTTAAAAAGGATTGGCACGTAGCTTGCAAGAGTGTAAATAGCACGATGTTTGCAGTTCGTGATATCGTTTCACGAGTAATCAAATTGTAGGGCGAAAGAGGCTAACGAAGATGAGCGCGGTACTAGAAGGAAAACGCATAGATCGGGTTAGATTTGAAGGAGCGAGTGACCGCAGTGGCGTTTCGCCGCTGGATTCCATTATTGGCGAAAGCCCGGTCATGCGCCGTCTCAAGGAATTCTTGACGAGAATCGGCACGAGTTCAGCTCCCGTGCTCATACAAGGAGAAAGCGGTACGGGCAAAGAGATCGTAGCCCAGGCTATTCACCAGAGTAACCCCAAACGCACGGGCGCATTTATCGCTGAGAACTGCGCTACGTTACCCGAGTCGCTTTTAGAGAGTGAACTGTTTGGTTATGCTCGCGGTGCCTTTACTGGGGCCGTACGCGACAAGCGCGGTCTGTTTGAGGCGGCAGATGGGGGCACGCTCTTTCTCGATGAGATCGCCGAGACTTCGCTCGAAGTGCAGGCCAAGCTATTGCGCGTGTTGGAGATGAACGAAATTCGCCCGTTGGGTGAAGTCAAGACGCGTGCGATTGATGTGCGCGTCTTGGCTGCGAGTAGCCGCGACCTAACGCACGAGGTCGAGATGGGGCGGTTCCGCCCAGAATTGTATTATCGGCTTAGTGTGGTGACGGTGCAATTGCCGCCGCTGCGCGAGCGTGGTGGTGATATTGCGCTTTTGGCACATGCCTTTTTGGGCGAGAGCGCTCAGCGCGAAGGCAAGCAGTTAGTCGGATTTAGCGATTGCGTGCTCGATGCCTTGGCTGGTTATGGCTGGCCGGGCAACGTGCGTGAGTTGCGCAACGAAGTAGAGCGCATGGCTATTATGGCCAATGGCGAGCTCTTAGTGGGCGAGCACTTGCTCTCCGAGTGTTTACAGACGCATGTAGGCCCGCTCGCCGAACAGTCGCTTGGTGAAACGCTGCCCGATGCGATGCGGCGTATTAAACGCGAGATTATCGAGAAGGCGCTAGGCGAATGCGGGGCAAATCGCTCTTACACGGCCACAAAACTGGGCATATCGCGAACGAACTTACAGCATACTATGCGTCGTTTGGGCATCGAGTAGGTGTGTGAAATAAAGTCGCGTTGGCGACTTCGATAAGGACTTAAAGTGTATGCGATATAAATTATTTATTAATAGATGTTTAGAGGTTGATGGTTTCATGGGATGTGTGATATAATGACATATCTTGGTGAGGACAGAGTAGAATAATTGGAAAGAGAAAGATAATTCAGAGATATAAAGGAATTATAAACAGCAAGTTAAAATTAAATACCCTCAATCGAGTCCACGCTGAGTCTCAGGTACAATTGTTGCATGAGAAAAGATAATATCTGACCTACGTGGAAGAAGAGGGGGAACCTATCATGAGACGCGTTATCTGTATCATCGCATTCGCTAGCATCGCCATGACTAGCGGGGCCTTCGCCGAAGATCCCAAGATCGCCGCTCGGTCATTGAGTCCGAAAGAGATCGCCAATTATGGGCTGCCTGAAGGCACACAAAAATCGGCGGGTCTTTTTACGGTGGGCATTGGCGAACCCATTTATCTCGACGCCTTGGTGTTGATCGAGACCGAATCCACGGGTGTCTCTTGGACCTTAGCTGGTCCTGGTGGTTCGAGCGCCGCACTGGAAGCCAGTCCATTGGGGTTGGACATCCCGGTCTATGGCCCGGGCGACCAGGCTGTATATAAACTGGGCGATCGGCGCATGCTGCTGCCCGATATCGTGGGCGTCTATACCGTGACGGCCGTAGTAAGTACGGCGGATGGCGATAGCGTGCTGACGGTGAATATCACCGGCGCGACGTATGTGGGCGTGGGTGGAATTGCTGGAGCCGTACCCGGCTTCCCGCAGTGTGCGTTATGTCATAGCGAAGAAGCAGCCACGTGGAGCGCAACGGGGCATGCTACGGCTTTTACCCGCCAGATCAACGGCGAGGGCAGCGAGCATTATAATGGGGACTGCAACTCGTGCCACACGACGGGATTTAACGCCGCTGCCGGTGCCGTCAATGGCGGCTTCGACGACGTTGCGGTCGACGTGGGCTGGACCTTCCCCGAAGAGCTGGTGGAGGGGAATTGGGAAGCGATGGACCCAGCTCTACAGGCCATGGGCAATATTCAGTGCGAGAGTTGTCACGGCCCGGGTAGCGAACACGCCGGCAATCCCGCGACGATATCGACCAGCCTGAGCGCCGGCGACTGCGCCCAGTGTCACGATGCCGAGCCTTATCACTTGACCGTTATTGAATGGGAGCAGTCCAAACACGCCATCGCCACGCGCTATCCGACGGGCGAGGGACGCGAGTCCTGCGTTGGTTGCCACAGTGGTGCCGGTTTCGTGCAGAGGATCAAACACGGCGAAATCACTGATCCCGCCTGGGAAGCTATCGGCTGTCAGGTTTGCCACGATCCGCACAGCGCCGAGAATCCGCACCAGCTGCGCCGCGTCGACGACGTGACGTTGATGAACGGAGAAGTTGTGACGGCGGGCGGCAACGGGAAAATCTGTATGAATTGCCATATTTCACGCCGCGACGCCGACACTTATACGGAGCAATACAGCGGCCACTTTGGTCCGCACCACGGTCCACAGACGGATATGTTGGTCGGCACCAACGCAGTTGAATACGATCAGAATATTGCCAGCTCGCCGCATCTATTCGCGCTGGAAAATGCCTGCGCTACTTGCCATATGGCGGGCGTCGAAGGCGACGACCCATCGCGTACGCATGCAGGTGGTCATACGTTCCGGCCCGTCTTTGACAACGGCACTCCGGACGATCCTTCCGACGATGTCGATTTGACGGCTACCTGCGTAGCTTGCCACGGCGAGATCGATTCGTTCGATATCCCGACGCAAGACTACGACGGCGACGGCACGGTCGAAGGGGTGCAGTCCGAGGTCGAGGGTTTGATGCACGCGTTGGCCATGGAATTGCCGCCGATTGGCGAGCCAATGGTCGAGGTTACGGAAGAGTATACGCCGGCCGAGTTGAAGGCGTCTTATAACTATCTCTTTGTCGAAGAAGACGGCAGTATGGGCGTGCACAATACGCGCTATGCCGTCGGCATTCTCAAAGAGTCCTTCAAAGACCTGACGGGTCGCGAGATCGACACGGCAGTCGAGACAGAGGCCGTGGCTGCCTTGCCATCGGGTTTTGAGTTGGCGCAGAACAGCCCGAACCCCTTCAACCCCAATACCCAGATCAGCTATGCGGTTGCCGGGCCAGCGGACGTGCGTCTGACGATCTACAATAGCATTGGCCAGAAGGTCAGGCTCTTGGTCGAAGCGCATCACGCTGCGGGTCAGTATCGGGTAAACTGGGACGGTCGCGACAATTCGGGTCGTCAGTTGACGGCTGGTATATATCTATACGTGATGGAAGCGGGCTCCTTCCGCGAAGCGCATAAGATGGTGCTGCTGCCGTAGAGGTAGGAGTAGCATAAGCATCTACAGCTAACATGGGGGGCCGGGCCTAGATGTCTGGTCCCCTTTGCTTGTTTATAACGAGTGCAACAAATTTGTAGGTAGTTTTTTAGCAATAGGAGGAATATCATGGTTTGGAAAAAGATACCCCTGGTAATGGGCTGTCTATTAGTCGCATCCGCGGCCTTTGCAGCCGAAGGTGAGAAAGCTGCGGATGCTGGTAAAGAACCGGCCTATATCGGCGTTGCGGCCTGCGGAAAATGCCACAAGAGCAAGAAGAAGGGCAACCAACTCGGGCAGTGGCAGAGCACGGAGCACGCCAAGGCCTATGCCGTGTTGGGCGACGCCGAAAAGGTCAAGAAAATAACTGACGCGCTGGGCATCGCCGATGCGCAGAAGGAAGCCAAGTGCCTGGCCTGTCACGCCACGGCGCACGGCGTACCGGCAGAGAAGATTGTGGCACCCAAGCCGGGTAAGAAGGGTTTTCTTATAGAAGATGGTGTTCAGTGTGAGGACTGTCATGGTCCGGGCAGTTTATACAAAAAGAACAAGGTGATGAAAGACCACGATGCCTCTATCGCCGCTGGCATGATCGTGCCCGACGAGAAGACCTGCGCCAAGTGTCATAGCGGCACGGAGAATGCCACATTGGTCGAAGCTGGGCACAAGCCTTTTGACAAATTTAACTTTGAAGAGGCGTGGCCTAAAGTCGAGCATCCGCGTCCAGAGGCTCCGGCCAAATAATGTGAAATGGTGTAAAGGTTAGCGGCGCTTAGCGCGCGGCTAGTCAATAAGATCGCATACAAAAAACGGGGGGCGGTGCATTGAGCACTGCCCCCCGTTTCTATTATTGGTGTCTACCTCATAATAAACGTAGTCTGACGGGCTGGTTGGTTTTGTTCGGGCAACTGTGGAGTGCAAACCACGGCATCAGTCCTGCGAAGGATCTGAGTCGTTTTCCCGGTCCCGATTCATTTCTTCGTCGCGCAGTCTTTCCAGTTCACGCGGGTGGTGCGCGGCCATATCGTCTTCGTCGACGCGGCCATCTAAGCAGGTGATATTGAGCGGGTACTCGCCCGGATAGAAGATCACGTAAAAGAAGTGCCAGACGACAATGGCCAGCGTGGCGAGCCAAGCTTCGTAGTAGTGCACTATCTCACCTATATTGATGGCGAGAGCGGGCAGGAAGCGAGTTGTCTGCTCGGGGAACCACAGCACCAGCCCACTCAAACCCATAATGGCGACCCCCCAGGCCAAGGCCCAGAACTCGCTTTTTTCGATGTAATTATAGCGGTCGTAGGCCGGTTTCTCGTCGGTCCAACCCAGGTGGTGGCGCATATTGAGCTGCACGTCCTTGAGGTCCTGCCAGGTGGGTGCGAGGGCGCGTAGCTCTTGGCGGCCGGCTTTGTAAAAGAGCAGATAAAACAAATAGATGACGGACTGCGCCATCATCACTACGCCGGCGATGCGGTGAATGATACGGCGCCCCGCTTCTTCCATACCGGTCCAACTGAGAAATTCGACCCACCAGGCGTCGGAGAATTTGAGCGCAAAGCCGGTAAAGACCAGCGCCGTAAAACTGATGACCATCGTCGTGTGCTGAGCGATTTGAAAACCGTTGAGGCGCACGTAGGTCTTGCGGGTTCGACTGCGGCGATATTTCTCGCGGATGGCGTGCACGATAATTAGTGCGTTGTGCGCCAGCATACCACCGATAACGCCAAAGATCAATGCCAGGTAGACTTGGCGCACGATGTGGGCGATGCCATTGCCGTTGCCGGAAGTGCCGGCGCCGTTGTGCACGGGGATTTCTGCGAAGCGCTTGCCCGCGTTGGGGTGGCACTCGCCGCAGGTCGCCTGCAAGTTGTTGGGATGGATCGTGGACTGAGGGTTATCCGACGGCATAATATTGTGTATGCCGTGACAGGAGGCACAGTGCGCCGTCACGACGGAACCGTCTTCGACGGCCATGCCGTGATACGTGTCGTTATAGCTTAGGCTGCGTCCGATTTCCAAGCCGTGGCGGCGGGCAATGCGCTCGTTTTCGTGGCATTGGCTGCAGGTCGTGCTCGCGATGCGGTTGGGGTAGATCGTAGATAGTGGGTCAGAGGCGGCGCGGATTTCGTGCTCGCCGTGACAGTCCGTGCACGTGGGCGCATCAAAGTCGCCTTGCAATGCAGCTAGTCCGTGTGCGCTGGCCTCGTACGTCGTTTGGATGTCTTCGTGGCAGGTGCCACAGGTTTCCGAGATATTGGTGCGGTGGATGCTCGAGCGCGGGTCGCGTGGATCGAGCAGGGCATGCGATTCGTGGCAATCTTTACAGGTCGCCCCGCCATCTCCCTGCAGTAGGGCTTTATAATGCACGCTATTTTTATAACCGGCTAGTGGAGAAACGTCGTGCACTGGGTTGCGCTTTATAAACTCGGGATCGGCGTGGCACGTCGCGCAGGTCAGGGCTAGGTGCTGCGGGTGTACCTGTGAGGAGGTGTCGGCCGGCGCGCGGATATCGTGCGCACCGTGACAGTCGGCACACGTTGGCGCGTCTTCGTTGCCTGCCGCCAGCGCTTGACCATGACGGCTCTCTACGAAAACTTCCTCGGCGTCGTCGTGGCAGTCGGCGCAGTCGGCTTTTTCTAGGCGTTCGTCGTGGTCTTCGCTGGCATCCAGGTGGCAGTCGATGCAGTCGAGGTCGGCGTGGGGGGAGTCTGCGAGGTCTTCCTCGCCGAGATAGACGGAAGAGCCGGGGCGATAGTCGCCCTCGCGCACTAGCTCTTCGTCGGCGTGGCAGTCAAAGCATTCGTCGTTGGCGCTGGCCGAGGTGGTTATTAGTGCGGCGAGTGATAGGTATAGGCAGAAAAAAACAGGGCGCGATCCGTGGTAAAAGATCCTCGCCCTGTTCGTATATGTAGCCATTGCCAGGCCCTCCTCTCCTCATCCCAATAAAAGTTAAAACACTACAGGTCGGTCTGTCCGTTTAAGTGTAAATCAGAGTTGATAATGTTATTATCGGCATCCACTACGTTGCCGTGGCATATGTTGCAGGTCAGTGACTCCGGCACATTGGGATGTCCGGTGTCGGGGCCTGGCGGATTGGTATGACACGTTCCGCAATCGGCCTGCCCTGTGCCTACTTCAGTCCATTTAACCGTCGGGTTGGCGCCAAACTTACCGCCGCTGTGGCAATAGGTATCGCTACAGGAATTGCTCTCTGGATCGTAGTGCGGATTGAGCGCCCCATCCTGCGTAGCGAAGGTGCCCCAGACGAGTTCGGCGCGTCCGTCGCCGTCGATATGGGCGGGATCGGCAAAACCTTCGGGTAGCGTATGGCATTCGGCGCATTCGACTACGGCCCCTAGTATACCGCCTTTTAGGTGGACTTGGTGTGCGCCGACGCCGTAAAAAATCGCGTCGATATTATTGTTCGTATCCTGCGGCGGTGCGATGCCGCTGCCCGCGGCGCCGTGGCAGGTCGTGCAGCCCTCGGGCGTGTTCGCATGGCAGGTGATACAGGATCTTTCGACGAGGCCGCCGGCATAATCGACGCCGTGGCAGCTCTGGCAGCTTTCCATATCCCAGTTGGCCATGCGGATGGCGTCGCCGTGGAAACTTTCCACGGCGGCTGGATCTATCCAGCCTTCCGGGTGGGCAGAAGCCGCTGGGCCGATGGGGGCTGGCTCGTTGCTCAATTCGCTACAGGCACTTAGGCCGAGCAGGGCCGAAGAGAGTAGGGTGATTGCTGTCGTGTGTATGCGCATCATTCAATTCCGTGGCAATAACCGCAAAAGCCGTCGCCTCCCACCGGTCCCTTGTAGACGTGGCAGGAGAAACAGTTGGCGTCTTGGTCTTCGTGAAAGTCCCCTTCGCCGATATCGTCGGCAAAGGCGCGCGCGTGCGTCTGTGGGTCGTTGCCCAGTCCGCGCGTGCGGTCCATATGGCAGAGCAAGCAAGAGGGGTCATCGCCGGTCTGATCGTGACAGGCGACGCAATTTTCCATATCGCGCCGCGCCAACTCGGCGTGGCGTCCGCCTCCCGTGCCGATACCACCGGCGAGTGCGCCCCAGTCCGAGCCGCCGTGCCAAACGGGGCGGGCGCTGGAATTTTCGCTCGGGTTGTGACAGCTCGCGCAGAAATCCCCGGAGTCTAGGTCGTGGCAGGTGATACAGGCGCTGCCCTTGCCGCGCGCTTCAATCGCGTGCCAAAAGCGGTAGTTGAGGCCGTGGGCGCGCTGAAGGACGGTGCCCGCGCTGCCCGCGAGTTCCGGAGCGCCAGAAGATTGGCGCGGCGCCGAAAGCGAAGCTAATTCGTGCAGGACGCCGCCGTCGTGGCATTCCTGACAGTCGCTGACGGTGTGGCAGGGCAAACAGGAGGTATCGCTGATGCGCGCCAATTGGCCGTGGTCGTCCTTCCACTCTGGGTGGTGCGTATCGGGGACGAGCAGAGCTAGATCCTCTGTGTGACAGGACTCGCAGTCGCGCGGGGCCGTCAGACTGTTGTGGCAGGTCATGCAGTCGTCCATAGACGGTATGGTGTGCAGGGAGGTCTCTGCTTTGTCTATATCGATATGACAGGTGAGGCAGTCCATGTCTTGGTCTAGGTGGCGCTCGTGCGAAAAAATGAGCTCGTGTGCTAGCCCGGGCCAGTTGTTGCCTACTTCGTCGGGCTCATGGCAGTCGAGGCACGCTAGCTCAGCGGGGTTGAGGTTGTCGGTGGCGCTCTGGCTTTGGGCTGCTGCCACGTGGCAGTCGGTGCACTCGAGACCTTCTTCATCTATATGGTATAGATGCGAAAAGGCTGGAACTTCCTCGGCTGCCCGAGCTGTTTGCACGCCAATTGTGCACAGGGCCACTAAAATGATCTTTGAGATCAGCACCTTCATTTGCTCCCCTTAAAAAAACGCCAGCTGCCGCGCAGGAAAAGGCGCATGTCTGAGTCGTAGAGCGGGTTTTTGAGTCCCTGCACTCCGAGTTCTGTGCTCAAGCGGCGCGTGGGACGGTAGTGCAGGCCGAAGCCGCTGGTGAAGAGTTCGTCGCGGTCGGCACCTTCGTAGCGTTCGTAGCTGGCCAAGTCGAGCTCGCCGCGCAGGGTCCATTTGGCATTGAGTGCCCAATAGACGTTGCCGACGAGGCCATCGCTGGCCCGTGCGTAACCAGAGGTGCGATAGTAACCAATACTATAACGCGTGCCGATCGCGGCGACGATACCAATGCGCTGGGCCGAGTCGCCGTCGTAGAGCACGTGTGCGTAGCTCGCTGTCAGCTGTAGCTGCTCGCTGGCGCGATAGTGCAGGCGGCCACTGAACTCTTGGTAGTCTTCGTTGGGGAAGACGCTGAAGATCGAGTTGTGGTAGATGCTGGGCGCGCGTTTGTACCACTCTAGTTGCGTGCTCAGGTTTGGCGAGATCGCGTAACGTCCGCTGAGCTGCGTGCGGCGCAGGTTTTTGTCGTTGATATCGTAGTCGAGGCGAGCGTAGAGAGTGTGACCACCCGCAAAGGCGCGGCGCGCATCGAAGCCGACGAGCGTGCGCTCTATGGCCGATGGGGTTGTTGTATTGCCGGAAATAGAGCCGGTATAGGCAGCGGGCGTGCTTTCGCGCTGCGAAAAACTCAGTGCGATATCCGTTTTTAATAGGCGCTTGCTGCTAAGGCGTGCGCCCCAGAGTTTGCCTTCGTCCCAAGAGCCCAACTCGCCGGAGCGGTCGGCCGGAGCTAAAGCGCCGGCGTAGAGCAGTAGCTCGACTTCGCTATAGCGGATGCGGGCGCGGGCGCCGTCGATGCTGCCGTAGCCGGTGCCCGCATAGATGCGTTGGCGGCCGAAGCGCAGTTGGTAGCCTCGTTTTTTATAGGCAAAATAGGCGTTGTAGAGGCGCAGGCGCGGATCGCTGTCCGCCGTTTCGCTCAGGTCGCTCGTGCCTTGGAAATACGTGTGGAAAGAAAGCTGCTTAGTGGCGAGCTGGCCCACGTTTAAACGCACGCTCTGATAGGCGCGGGTATAGGTCGTCGTCGTCGTGTCTGTCAGCTGACTCTCGTAGGCATAGAGCGAAGTCGTCAAGCGACCGTCGACGCTGGGCCCGGCGAAAGTGGGGGGGGCTATGAGCAGGGCCGCCCAACACGCGATATAGATTATTTTGTCCATGCCAGTCTCGGATTTTGGTGTCAGTTCGTTGTGGTGTTGCCGTTGACGACTTGGTGCGTATCGTAGCTCTGGCCCTCGTATTTCGAGGGGCATTTGGCGAAAACTACCTCGGCGACAAACGCGTTGTCGCTCGCGCGGTAGTGGCCCTCTAATACGACGGGCGAGCCATCTTTAAAGGTATCCGGAAGCAACGCCTTGCCTTCGTATTTAACAGTCATTTCGTTGCCGCCCTCCTGCACCTTAAAAATGGGCCGGTGGTGATATTCGTCCCATTCGATGGAACCCTCGACCACTTGTCCGCCGAGTTGGATGCGCCGTCCCTCGTCGATCTGGCCGCTCTGGCTGACTTGGGCGAGACCGCTGACGGTCATATGGTCGGCGCGCGACTCCTTAAAGCCGGTGACGAAAAGATAAATAAGGCCGAGTAAAAGGACGATAGACCCGACGGCGTATTTGGCTTGCATGGCGCATTGCTCCGCTGATATATGGAAGGAAGCTGGTACTGTGAAATACAAAAATAACAGAGCAAATACTTTGCCATGGTTTAGCCTGCTAAGTGCTTGCTTTAATAGGGGGATTATTTAAAAAAAGTCGCCCCACGGAGACTGCGATGTCTCCATGGGGCGATCGTGTCTCTTGATAGGCCCTAAATCAGTATTGTTCTGCGCCGCCTTCGTGGCAGTCGCTACAGGGCGATTCGAGTTCCTCGCCGTCGATATCTTCGGGGTGGATAAATTCAAGCCCCGTCGGTGTTATCATCCCCCCTTCGTCTCCTTCGCCCTGAGCGATAATCGTGTGGCAGGTGCTGCAGTCGCCGGTTATATACTCGCCTTCTTCGCTTGCGAGCACTTCGCCGTGGCAGCGGAAACAGCCAATGAACTCAGAGTGGCCGATATGGTCGGGATACTGACGCCAGGAGACCTTCATTTCGGGGAAGAAATTGTTGCTGTAGATATCCTGTAGAGTCGCTACGGCCTGTTCGACGGATGGGGCCTGTTCTTCGAGTACGTCGGGATACTCCTCGGCGTAGAAGTTGCGCAGCCCTTCGTCAATGGCTTTTAGTGCGCTGGGCGTGTCTTCGTATTCGACATCGAGCAGGGTGATTGCCTGCATTTTAAGGTAGGGCAATTCGCGATCTAAAGTGCCTTTACCTAGCGCCTCGTTGACCGTGCGATTGGGGGATAGATAGTTGTGGCTCGGGCGGTTGTGGCAGTCCATGCAGTCCATGGTATGGCGAGGTAGCGTAGCGATTTCTTCTTCGCTGAGTGGTTCGCCTTCGTTGTGATAGACGACACTTTCTCCGTCTGGGCCCGTCATGCGCACCCAGGCGATATCGAGCAACTTCTCGTCGCGGGCGATGTATTCGACTTTGTTGTCCTTGGATACGTGCCAGTGCACACCGTCTTCGCCGTCGCCGCTGCCCACGTGTACGAGCATCGAGATGGGATAGGCGGTGTTCTCTTCGTCGGCGAGGAAGTGGTAGTTGAGATCCTGACGCGAACCGAAGGACTGTTCGGGCCAGTGGCACTGTTGGCAGGTCTCGCGCGCCGGGCGCAAGTTGGCCACGGGGGTCGGGATCGGTTTCGGGTAGACGTCGGCGAGCACGGCATAGACTTGGTAGGCGCCCGATAGCTTGGAGCGCACGTACCAGTCGGCGCCGCCGCCGATATGACATTCGGCGCAGGAGACGCGGGCGTGGGCCGAGTTCTGGTAGGCGGTGTATTCGGGTTTCATTACGTCGTGGCAGGTGGTGCCGCAGAACTCGACGGATTCCGTGTGGTGATAGGCCTGGTACATGCCGACGGTCGATAGCATGAGAAAGAGGCCGGTACCCAACATAAAGATGATGGTGGCGTTGCGATGAGTCGTTAGGCGCAGGTCGACGCGTATCTCCCCCGTAAACCGGCTGGAATCGCCGCGCAGTTGGCGGCGGCGCTCAAAGTGCATGCCCAGGGCAATGAGGGCCAGACCGGCTACTAGGAATACAGGCATTACAATGTAGATGACTAGCCCCATATAGACGGAGCTTTCGCGCACGAACCACTCGATGAGAAAAAGAATGAGCATAATACTCAGAGAGGCGATGACCAGCATCACCCCGACGACCGAGGTCCAGTTATAAGCGCTATCGGGTAGGCGTCTGTCGCTCATGGGAATATCCTATCAGGGGGTTATGGGCTTTATTTTTTAACTAAGCACAAACTGTACCGGAGATTCAAGTCGCTCGTTTTATGCGCTATTTGTTTATAGAGTCTACGCAGTCGAGAGGCCCTTCGTTCCGTGTGATTAAAGTTTGCGTATAAGGGGCCGCCATCATGGATGTGCCGTCGCTTTTTGTTGCGGTAATGGGACTTTATTTCACAAGGGGAACGGTGTCTCAGATGGGTGCTGTCGGTCTCTACTTGCGTACAATAAGTCAATCGTTTTCAACCTATTATAAGGGGAAATAGCTCG
>JBLHGI010000043.1:0-25702 GCA_047616505.1 Planctomycetota bacterium | reverse complement strand
CCAGTATGCGTATATGCCGTTCCTCAAAAGCATTTTCTTTGGTGCTGTTGACCACTAAGGTGCCCCCCGAAAAGGGCATATCCACCACCGAATTCAATTTTGCCAACGCCTGGTCCCCCCACTCTTCAATATCCGCCCGATTGCGCCGATATACAGCTCTTTTTTCTTTTAAGGCATAATGCAACACCGGAGCGATGTTTTTTTCTTGGTGTCGCTTTACTGCCTCCCTGTTCGTTACGGAGTATGTCATCCGCGTATTCTTCGAGAGATCGAGGATATTGATACCGCAGGCATAGTAAGGCATCCACCCGCATAACTCTTCATCTAAAACCCCAACGATCTTCTTCCAGTCTTTTTCATCCTTCATCTCGGCAATCTCGTGGCGCACGCGCTGTAGAGACACAGTCAGCATTTTAGCCTCTTCCAACTTTTTGCGTTCCGTAATATCTCGGGCAATGCCCTGTGTCCCCAAAAACAGAGCCGTTTCTCCCTCTACTTCAGTGTAAAGGCCTTTCGCTTCAACGAGAAGCAGTGGGCACTTCTCCGGTGATATTGGACTCATATCGGCATCGACAGACCGATCTTTAGTCAACAAATGAATCTCGAAAAATGCCGCTCGCCTATCTCCGATGCGCCGTTTGTTTAAGCGGAATTGAGTCTTTTCTCTCTCCTCAGGATGAACCAGATCTAATATGTCCTGACCCACTAAATCTTCCGGAGCATAACCATAGCCCCTTACGGCACCGCTGATAAACGTAATCTTGCCATTCGAGTCTAAGCGGTAAATAATATCTGGAACGGATTCAACGATAGAATTCAGCCTTGCCTCGCTTTTTCGCAGTGCATCCTCTACGCGTTTGCGCTCGGTTATGTCTTGTATAACTCCGTATAGCCGCGTCGCTTTCCCATCGACAAACTCGGCCTGCCCTAGCGTGCGCACCCAGCGCGCATTGCCTTTAGCCGTAACAAAGGGCAACTCTAAATCGTAGGGGATTCCTTCCCCGATCGCGCACTCTACGGCCGCCGTGATAATCGGACGCGCTTCCGGTGCGTAAAAAAGGAACCCGTCTTCAAAGGAAGGAGAGTTGCCGGGGGGGATTTCGTAGAGCTCATACGCTTCGTCCGTAAAAGTTTGGACCATCGTTTCTAGGTCCACTTCCCAGCCACCAATATGCGCGAGCTCCGTGACCTTGTGAAATAGCTCTTCGTCTTTATGCTGCTTTTTCTCAGCCTTTTTTTGCTCGGTTATATTTTCAAAGGATACGCCTACATGCTGGCTGGGCAGCGGAAATAGTTTGGTGGCGTAAATGCTTTCGACAATACGGTCATCGCTGTAGTATACGTCTTCGAGCGTCGTAGGTTGCCCAGAGCGAACGACTTCTGCAAATATCTGAGGAAGACCCATTGCTCGCAGCCCCGGGAAATTTTCGTCTATCGTTTTCCCAACCACGTCCACCACTGCAACCCCCGTCATATCCGCTGTCGCTTGATTGGCAGAAACTAACCTTAGCGTCCTTCCTTCGCGGTCATCCATATCTTCCAAGTGGTATATATACAAACCCACGCCGATACTATTGATAATATCATCCGCTCGTAGCTCAGTCCGCTTAGTTCCAGCTTTTTTTTGTTCCAATTCACTCATCTCCCGGACTATGCACAACATTAGTATCCGTAGCCTGCAACACCCCTTGTACCGCCGCCGCTAATTCCTCCACGCCCACAGGTTTTGCGATCTTACCTGCAAAACCATATTCGGCATATTGGGCCATCACCGGATCGTTGGCATAACCGCTGGAAACGAGAGCAACGGCTTGAGGGTCCATCTCGTGTAGCTTACCAATAGCCTCCTTCCCCCCCATGCCGCCGGGAACCGCCAGGTCCATTATAACCAGGTCAAACGGCTGGTCCTTCTCGAGCCCCGTTTGATAGCACTGCAATGCCTCCGCTCCATCGTAGGCGCTTTCCACCTCGTGCCCCATCACCGTGAGCATCATACCCATAGCCTTATGGATCATCTCCTCATCATCCATCAGCAGGATTCGGCCTACTGCACGCGTCCCCTCCGGAACCTGCTTAGTTGCAACGCTATAAGGGGTTCTTTTTTGCAAGGAGGGCAGATAAAACTCAAACGTCGTGCCCATGTCCTTTTGGGAACGAACCTCAATGTGCCCACTATGCCGCTTAACAATAGAGTAGACGATCGATAAACCGAGACCGCGATTGATCTGTTTTGTAGTATAATACGGATCAAAAACTTTGGCCATAATTTCCTCCGACATACCAATCCCCGGGTCTTCCACCGCCACTTTGACATAATGCCCTGCTGCTAAGGGCAGCGGGTCTTGGTCCGCTAGCTCGACGTTTTTCGCCGAAATAATCAATGTCCCTCCCTTTGGCATCGCCTGCTCGGCATTAGACACGAGGTTCTGGATAACCCGACGGATCTGCTCGCGATCTGCATGCACCGGACTCAAGGGTTCGGCTACATGATATTCTACGCTGGCATGCTCCATTGCGAATTCTGCCGCTTCTCTAATGACCTCTGCGATAGAAACCGCCTCTTTAATCGGAGCCCCCCCCTTGGCAAAGGTCAGCAACTGCTTTGCTAGGTCTTTTGATTGGTCGGCCGCCCGCTTACCATTCTCGGCCATTTTGTAGGCATCGCTGCCCTTATCCAATACAAGTTCCAACAGAGCGAAGTTGCCGATAACCCCCGTTAGCATATTGTTAAAGTCGTGGGCAATACCCCCAGCGAGAATGCCCAATGATTCGAGGTTTTGCGCCTTGCGCACTTGCTCTTGCATGCGTTTTCGCTCGGTTATATCTCGGACAATGCCAATAAATAGAGTACGACCTTTGAAGTGGACTTCATTTACCGCGAGATCCATAGGAAAAACCGTGCCATCTTTTCTTCGTCCCATAACCTCGCTTCCAACATCTATAATCTGCTTTTCATTCGTATTCAAGTAGCGATTCAAATAACCATCATACTCATTTCGATACGGCTCCGGCATAAGAATTTTTACATTTTGACCCAACACTTCTTCTGGTCTATAACCAAAAACTTTCACCAACGACGAATTAGCCGATTCGATCACCCCCCGATCGTTGATCGTAATGATCGGGTCTACCACGGTATCTATAATCGTTCTGATTTGCTCGCGGGAATCTATCAGGTCAGTTTCCACCTGCTGGCGCTGGACAACCTCTGCTTCGAGTTCTCGGTTGCGCTGTTCCAAGGTTCGAAGATCCTCCCGACGCTTGAAACCATATTCCAGCGCAAAGGCCAACTCCTCCAGATGGTCAATATGCTCTGGCGAAAAACAGCCTGGCGCCTCACTGCTGACCGCTAGCGTGCCGTGGGCAAAGGGAATATCCAGTATACACCGCACCGCTTGTCCCAAATACTCCTGACACGCCTCTTGCTCATCGTAGAGATCCTCTGCTTCGAGGTCTCGACGGTATACCGGCGCTCCACTTTGCCAGAACTGATAAACGAGATCTTGTCCCAATACCTGATCTGGCCCTTTCCAGACACCATCTCTCCCCAAGCCAGTGATATTGACCGCGGCGACCTCCTCTATATCGTTATCGATAAGGTTTATACCGCAATACTGGAAAGGAATCTCCAGTCTGCGCAATCCTTCTGCCAGCATCGAAAGCACATCCCTGATCCCATCGCTGCGCTGCATCTTTCCGGCTGCGCCGTGAAGGCGCTGTCGCATTTCTCGCAGAGCAGCCCGCTTTCCGGGCGGCCTCATTTCGCCAGTTCTCTGCTCGGCAACTTGTAGCCGCAACTTGTTGAGTTCATCAACCAACTGTTTTGGGGTCTTGTCTTCGTCTTTGATCATTTATTTTTCTCCGCCTGCCACCGCCCAGAATCCGCGCATAATACCCATGTACTGTGCAATTGCAATATCTACTGTACGCCTAACAAATATCCTCGGTTTTCCCTTTTTCAACTCTCAGTCTCCAACTTACCTGTAAATAAACTCCTATAACGATTATATGAAGCAAAAAACATACCTTGACCTTAGAGAGTATATATCCCCCCGACCCTTCTAAAATTGACACTTTAATGGATATTAACCGTGGAAACAGCCGGGATAAATACATAGAGTTATATATCGAGGGTCGCCATAACAACAGCGAGATCGCCATAACAACAGCGAGATCGCCATAACAACAGCGAGATCGCCAAAAAGATATTTGTGGTATTCGACTTAGGGGAGATGAAACAATTCAGAAAATGACGGTTGGACTAACTCTTCAACGAGTTGCTCTTTAGTTTTTTCGCGTCATTCATCGCTGAAGCCTCTCAAATTTCACCAGTACATTCTTACGCATGTATCAATATTCCAACATACCACAATACTCAATATTGCTCGTGAATCCACGCCGGCTTTTTGGCAAAGAGCACTTCGACTAACGCCCCCCCCAGCCCGCCGGCTGGAAAAATATCGGGTTGTACATGGCGCAACTCTTGCCAGCTGCGATGCCCCAGACAGAGGGCGGGAAATAAATTGGCGTTAATACAGAAGCTGTGCTCGGCGTCACCGATGCCGGTCTCGATGCCAATCAGCTTTCCATCTTGCCAGACCAAGTCTATTTTTTCGCGAAAAAAATCCAAGCGCAAGTCCGCCGACAAACCGGCAAACGAACTAGCGGCCAAACGCTTTTCCAATAGCGGAGTCGCCTTTTGCAACAGGCGTTTTTTGTCGGGAATTTTAATCTGCCAGGCGTAGGGATCTCCCGCTTCAGCACCGTAGCTGCAGACCAATTTACCGGGGCGCGAATCGTTCGATAAATTAAAACGGATATAGGGTTTGTCGCGCTCAATAGCCTTCTTCTTGCCAAAGGCCAGCAGCGCCCCCATGCCCTCGGCGCTAATATCTTCGCTGACCTCACTAATGATAAGCCCTGCACCAAAACCCTCTTGCTGCACACGAAAATAAAAGCGCTGCTCGCCCCTTTCCAACAGCCAAAACTCGGAGGCATATTCCGTATCGGCGCTGGCGTTGAGCATATAGTCCCAGATGGATTTGTCACGATGCACAGAGAGCGAGAATGCGGCGCGATAGGCGGCATCTTCTCGCAACAAGAAAGGGATATCAGCGTTGCTCGCCCGGCGTACAGCATACCCCGCCTTTGTTTCGCCTATAGCGTGAAGCGGCATATTGATATGGTTTTCCAAGGGCAGGGCATAGCTATAGCCGAATTGGCCGTAAAAACCGGGTATGCCCTGGATCATGGCCAAGTCATAGCCTCCTTCTGCTAAGGCCTGATCAAAGTCGCTATTGAGCCGGCGCATCAGCCCGCGCCCCTGATGCTCTTCTAAGGTGCCGACGATCGCCATCTCGGCGACCTTGAGCCCGATGCCTTCCCACTCGAGAGTCCAGGGTACAAGCGCAAAGGCAGCCACCAGTCCAGCGCCTTTTTCGGCGATAAACCAATTCTGCGGCTCCATGCCGGGCAAGTGGTGGAAGACCGTCTCTGCGAGCTTGCCGACGGCAGAAGGGCTAAAGACCTCGTTGAATAGGTCTTTCAGCCGAGGTGCATCTGCGCTCTCGCCTCTTCTAAAATTGTATTGCTCTACCACCAGTACATCCCTTCAAAAAAATGCGATCTAAGGGTGAACATTACCTGTCTACATCCTTCTCTGGCAGCTCGATATCCGATAGCTGTTCGTATACTTTCGCCACCGCCGAATCGTCCAATTCACCCATGCCCGCCGAGGCCGCCATCGTAAAAAGCTGGTTGGCCGCCGCCGCAATCGGCAGCGGGAAGCGCTGGTCGCGGCCGGTGCCCAACACGATATCCAAGTCTTTGACAAAAATATCGACGGCGCTGTGCGGCGCGTAATCACCGGACAGAATACGCGGCACTCTATTTTCAAACATCCACGAATTACCCGCTGCTCCCGTGATCACTTCATAGAGCTTGTCCGGGTCAAGACCATTCTTTATGCCAAAGGTCATGGCCTCGGCCGCCGCGGCAATATGCACGCCGGCCAAGAGCTGATTGATCATTTTATAGGCCGAGCCGGAGCCGGCTTCCTCCCCCAATTCGTGCACCGTTTCGGCCACGATTTCCAGCACGGGGCGGGCGCGAGAGAAAGCGGCTGCCGTGCCCGATGCCATCACCGAGAGCGCTCCTTGGGCTGCCTTGACGGCACCGCCGCTGATCGGCGCGTCGAGATAGTGCAAACCCAGCGCTTCTACGCGCTCGGCACAGCTTTTGGCAAAGGCCGGCGACACCGTACTGCACACCATTACAACGGCCTCTTTTTTTAGTGGTGCAACGGCACCGTGCTCGCCAAAAAGCACCTTTTCTACCTGCGCAGCATTGACGACGACGACGATCAGCGCATCGGTCTCGGCCGCCGTCTCGGCGGGAGAAGAGAGCGGCCGCCCACCCAGAGCTGCGAGCTTTTTTAGCACCGCTTCGTCGAGATCGCAGCCGTCCAATTCAATGCCACCGCGCAGCAGAGATTCGGCCATGCCAAAACCCATAGACCCCAAACCAACAAGCGTAACTTTCACGTTTTAATTCCCTCTTATAAAATCGTTTTAGATGCGCGGCATGACATTGCCGCCGGCCACCGGCAAATAGACCCCCGTGATAAAGGCCGCCAAATCGGAAGCCAGAAAAGCCACGGCATTGGCAATGTCCTGGTCTTCACCGCGATGCCCTAGGGGCACGGTGCTCACATAACCCGAGTCATCAACCGGTTCGTCTCGGTACTTGTCGCTAATCATCCAACCGGGTGCCACCTGGTTGACCGTTATACCGTGCTGGCCCACTTCGCGCGCCAGTACCCGCAGCACGCGGTCTTGTCCTGCCTTGCCGGATATATAGGCCGATTGGTTCGGGTTGCACTGCATAGTGCATTCGGTGTTGGTGGCAATGACGCGGCCCCATTTTTTTTCAATCATCCCAGGCACAAAGGCCTTCGTCATCAGCACATTATGCAGCACCGAACTGCGGAACTGGCTCTCGTAATCGGCCTCGTCCTGCTCTAAAATCGAGGTCCACTGATACTGTTCGACCGCATTATTGACGATAATATCCGCCGCGCCAAAAGCTTGCGTCACGGTATCGCGCAAAGAGAACACCGCCGCACGATCGGCGATATCGGCCTGCGCAATAATGGCCTGTCCCCCCGCCGCTTCGATTTCTTTCCTCACCTCCTCGGCGCGCTCTTGTCCCTTGTAATAATGCAGCACTACGCGTGCACCACAGTCGGCTAGAGTGCGCGCAATGACGCGGCCGATCTCGCCGCTAGCGCCGGTGACGACGGCGACCTTGTCCTGCAAGTCGAGCTTCAACATGGGGATCCTTTCAGGGTGTTTCAATAAATAGACGGGATGAATACTTCAGAAGCGCGCGGCCAAATCCTCTAGCGTCTGGCCCGTGACGCGGCGCACGGTCCACTCGTCCATGGGCTGGGCCCCCAAAGCGTGGTAAAAACCGATGGCCGGCTCGTTCCAATCGAGCACCGACCATTCGAGGCGAGCGCAGTCGCGCTCCAGCGTCAGCTGCGCCAGATAGCTCAGGAGCGCGCGACCGAAGCCGCGAGCGCGCCAGGCCGGTTCGACAAAGAGATCTTCTAAATAAATGCCCGGCTGGGCTAGGAAGGTCGAATAGCTGTGAAAAAAGAGCGCGAAGGCCACGGGCTCGTCGCGGTATTCACCAATGATAACTTCAGCCGCGGGCCGCGGGCCAAAGAGTGTTTGCCGCAGCTTTTCTTCCGTAGCGACGACCTCGTGGCTGAGTTTTTCGTAGGCAGCCAGACCTTTTATAAAGGACAGTATCTCAGCGCAATCCGTCTCGGCCGCCGGGCGCAGAGTAAAGTCGGGGACCTTCGTTTTGATCGTCAAACGCAAGCTCCTTTTCTCGTTCGCAATGGACCGCAACTCACCAGAAGACCGCAAAAACTAAGCGGTAGAGCTGGTAGCGCAGCGCCCCGTAGTGCTTGCGCGCATAGAGCGTCAGCCCCTCGCGCAACAGGCGCTTGCGGCGCGTGCGATCGATGGGTGTTTTGTTGTGGTAGTGATACGCCGTCGAGCGCGGGGCATAAAGCACGGGATGGCCCGCCCGACGGCTGCGATAACACAGGTCGGCGTCCTCGCCATACATAAAGATCTCGCCGTCCCACCCCTCTAGCAGATCCAATACCGAGCGCCGAATCCACAAATAGGCCCCCGTCGTCCACTGCACTTCGCGTTCGCGGTCGTAGTCGAGATAGTGTCGCTGCGAGAAACGGTCGAGCAAGGGGCGCAGCGCTGCAAACGCAGCGAGTAGACGGTCGCAGAACAGGCTCGTCAAGGTCGGATAGGTGCCGACGGAGCGCTCCACTTCGTCGTCGGCATCAAAGAGTTTGCCGCCAAAGATTCCGTAGCGCTCTTCCCGCTCGATAGTATCGAGCATCACGCGCAAAGAGCCGGCGGGCACTTGGGTATCGGGGTTTAAAAAAAGCAGGATAGGCGCACTAGTCTGTGCGGCGCCAATATTATTGTTCTGGGCAAAACCGTAGAGCGCTTCGTTGCGGATCAATTTGACGTGTGGAAACTCGCGCTCGATCATTTCGCAGCTGCCGTCTTCCGAACAGTTGTCGACAACGACAATCTCTAGTGCCACCTCGGCATGCGCGCGCAGTGAGTGCAGGCAGTCGCGCACCCAGTCCCGCGTATTCATGCCGACGATCACAATGGCCAGTTCGGGCATCACGCTTTAGAACAACCCCTTGATCTGCCCATCATCATCAAAGTCGATCGCCTCGGCAGCGGGAACACGCGGCAAGCCCGGCATGGTGACGATATCCCCCGTGAGCACGACGACAAAACCCGCGCCAGCCGCTAGGCGCACGGCGCGCACGGGCACGTCAAAATTTTGCGGACGCCCCTTTAGGGACGGGTCCGTCGACAGCGAGTACTGCGTTTTCGCCAAACACACGGGCAGGTGGCCATAGCCTTGCTCTTCGAGTTTTTCAAACTGATTGCGCAATTTTTTGTCGCCCGTAATATCATCGGCACCGTAAATTTCGCAGGCCACCTTGCGCACCTTCTGCCACAGAGAAATTTCGTCTTTGTAGAGCGGCTTAAAATGGCTCTCCTCGCGCTCGCTCATTTCCACTACCGCTTCGGCCAGCTCAATAGCTCCTTGGCCGCCGTGCGCCCAGTGGTCCGAGCGCGCCACGCGCACGCCCAGCTGCGCACAAGCGTCGCCAATGACCTGCACCTCCGCATCGCTGTCGCCGCTAAACGCATTGATTGCCACAACGACGGGCAAACCGTAGGCGCGCATATTCTCGACGTGTTTGGCGAGATTGCCGATGCCCTTCGACACGGCGCCGGCATCGTCTTCGCCAATTCGCTTGAGGCTCTTGCCGCCGTGGAACTTGAGCGCACGCACCGTCGCCACCAGCACGACGAGATCGGGGTGCAAATCGCCTTGACGACACTTGATATCGAGAAATTTTTCCGCGCCCAAATCGGCACCAAAACCGGCCTCCGTAATTGTGTACTCCGAAAGAGCCAAACTCAGTTTGGTCGCCATCAGCGAGTTACAACCATGGGCAATATTGGCGAAGGGGCCGCCGTGCACGAGCGCCGGGTTGCCTTCCAGCGTCTGCACTAGATTGGGTTTGATTGCATCCTTGAGCAATACGGCCAGTGCACCGTGCACCTTGAGGTCCGCCGCACTGACGACTTCTCCCTTATAACTATAGGCCACGACCATGCGCCCCAGACGCTCTCTGAGTTCGGCGGACGATTGGCTCAGGCAGAGGATTGCCATGACTTCGGAAGCCACGGCAATATCAAAACTCGTCTCGCGCGGATACGAATTAGCCGTACCGCCCAAGCCCACGACGACCTCGCGCAACGAGCGGTCGTTCATATCGAGCACGCGATTCCACAGCACGCGGCGCGGATCGATGCCCAGCGCATTGCCGTGGTGGATATGGTTGTCCAAAGTCGCAGCCAGCAAATTATGCGCGGTGGAAACGGCGTGGATATCCCCCGTAAAATGCAGATTGATATCTTCCATCGGCGCAATCTGCGCGTGCCCTCCGCCGGTGGCCCCCCCTTTCATGCCAAAACAAGGCCCCAGAGAAGGTTCGCGCAGGCACAGCGTCGAGCGTTTTCCGATGCGGTTGAGCGCATCGGACAGACCAATGCTGGTCGTCGTTTTGCCCTCGCCGGCCGGCGTCGGATTTATGGCGGATACGAGCACCAACTTACCCACGGCATCTGGGCGCTGGGCGCTGCAAAAATCTAGCGTTACTTTGGCCTTATCGCGACCATACAGCTCTAAATGTTCTGGTCCAATGCCCAGCTTGGCCCCAACTTGATCGATGGGCAACAGCTTGGCGCGGCGCGCAATTTCGATATCTGGATCCACCACATTCCCTTCCCGGACGGTAGGTATTCGTATTGTCCTGCTATTTCTGCAGCAGGCCGACGGCGCCAAACTCGTAGCTGGCATCTTTGTCGGGTAGCTCTTCTAAGTATACCGTAAAACGCACGGGAAGGCCGTTGTCGGGCATTTTTTCTTTCCAGTACTTTGCATAAGCCGCTGCATATTCCTGGCGAATGCGCTTTTTCTCGGCGGCATAGCCCTCTGGATCGACCAATGCGTTAGGCCCTTTCGGCGCCGCGCCAAAGGAGTGCACTTCGAGGAAGTCGACCTCGGCCAAAGACTGGCATAGCCCTGCCGCCTGGAGATACATTTCCCACGTGTCAAAGATGAGCGGTATCTCTTTTTCCGGCTTCATTTTGGCCACCTCGTCCAATCCCAGCTCGTTGGTCGCCGCCAGCGCTCCCGTCATGCCGACAAAACGGATCTTGAGATCGCCGTTGTCCATTTCCTCGACGACGAGGTCAGAAAAGAGCTCGTTGCTGTATTTTCGATAATAGGTCACGCGACCGCGCTTCTTTATTTCCCAGTCCATTTCGCACTCCATCTATTTATTTATAGGTCAATTTATCTTCGTCACTGCGCGCTTTGGTACCGCTGACCATCATCTTGTTATAGGGCGCGCCGGCCTCGTGCCCGACGGGCCGCATATCGGCGCGGTGAAACCCAATGCGCACCGAGCGCCGCCAATCGTCGCTCTGGTTGCGATCGGACCAGTGGATCAGGTAATAACTAAAAAAGATCACGTCACCGGCGCGCGCAGGCACCGCGACCGTCTCGGTGATATCCGGATGATACTGGTCCGGCGGCAGATAGGGGCGGGTGTGCTCACCGGTGATATGCTCGATTGGACCCTGTCTGTGACTGCCCGGCACTACGCGCAAACAGCCGCTCTCCAACGGCGCGTCGTCCAAATGCAGTAGACAGTCGACAAAGTGCGGGCCGTTGTGCGGATAGAACGGGTAGTCCTGGTGCATCGGGAAAGGCGTGCCGCGCTCGGGTGGTTTGCCGTGTAAAATGGCGTGGTGCCACTGCACCGCAGGGCCGACGAGCTGACGCACGCTGCCGCTCAAGCCCGCGTGAAAGAGCACGCGCCCCCAAGCGGCGGAATAGAACTGCGGGTTGCTTATAAAAACGGCGCGCGTATCCTGCCCCTCACCTGCGGGCAAGTAGTGATCGCGCCAAGGCCCGCGCCAGCCGATGCTGTCTTCGCCCCACCACTCACCGATAATCCAGTCCATCTCGTCGCGCAATTCGCCCAACTCATCGGCTGAAAACAGCCCGCTGACACGCACGTAGCCATCGCGCTGATAGCTTTGGATCTGTTCTTCGTTTAGCATGCTGATTGTCCTATAGTAGAGACTGATTTCAGTGGACTAACATTAGTAGCCTAACGGCCTAGAACTCGTAGTCGATAAACCAATCCGTCTCTTGCCCCGGGACCAGCGTGCGCTCTAAGAAGGGTTCCCACGAAAAGGTATTGGCATTGCCCCAGATCGGAAAGAAATTGGGGATATAAGAACAGCTCGCCGCGACGAGACCCACGACAGGGTGTTTTTGCATGATGACCAGATTGCTATGGGCATCGTGCGTCAGCGCCTGGTAATAGCCCTTCTCCCAGTTGGGCCAGTTCTTGCGCGCGACAAAACCACTCGCCGCCATTTCGAAACCATCGTTTTCGGGAAAGTGCACGGGCACATTAAAACGACACAGCTCGTCGCTCGCTGTCTGCGGATAGAATGGATGCGGGAACCAGCGGATGGGGATAGGACGCTTGCCCGTATTCTTTAGCGAGACGGCCGAGCGTAGCGTGCGGTTATTGAGCGCAAGCGATCGCGTCAATTCGAGCGCAGTCGCACCCAATTCTTGCCCAGTGTGCATCTCGATCGCCGCGCCCTGTTCTTTGATATCCCAACGACAAAATTCCTCGACCTCGTTCTTTTCTAGGTCGCAGAGGCCAACGCCGACAATCAGCGCCTGTGCTGCGGTGGAGTTGCGTTCGCGCAGCGGGCTCTGGTTAAAGGCATCGGGAATGCCCTGACCATCAAAGACATTAAAGCTGTCGGGATAGGTGGGGCCAGAGAGTAGAGGCCCCTTTGCAGCATCGGTCACCTGGAAAATATAGCCCCCCGTGCAATAGCGCGTGCCAAAGCGCTCCTGATCGGCAACGGGATCTAGGATTTCAACTGCGAGGTCGTCGTTTTTTAATGTGTACACGTATGTTCTCCTATCATCGTATTCGTAGGTTGCTGTAACGCATGAGATAAAAACTGTACCGCTAAAGTATAGCCCGTCCTACGCGTCGTTTCAACGGACACGAGCGCGCGCTGTACCATCATCGATATTCCAATTTTGTGCCCGGTAGCGGCAGGACCCATGCTTTGTCTTGTATACCTAAGCCAAGCAGGGTTTCGACAAATGCTTCGGGGTTGGTAAAAGGCACGCTATAGACCTGCTCGGGATCCTGCGAATAGGGCTGGAAAAAATCCTCCCAATGGCCTAAGAGCCAATGCCTAGGCCGTAAATTATCGCGAATCGCCTGAATGTATTTCCCCTGACCTATATAATTTGACGAGGCGACTGTGACGATGGCCAGATCTACGCGACGGCCGTCGGTTGGCAAGTGCCAGCTTTCGGGTATGTGGCCAGCATCCTGATAATAAATGCGAAAATCGACCTTCGACGTATCACGTGCATCGCGGAAGTCGATGATATAGGCCAGCGTCTCCCCCAACCGCCAATCGTGCGCCTGGGGGGGATTTCGTCTAATCGTTGGTCGACGGATCGGGGCGCAATGAGATACTCGATGCCTGGATCGTCGTTCAGGCTAGTTTGATCTGGTCTCGTCCCCACAGCCGAAAAACCTGCGCCACAATGCGCGCTTGCGCATCGAGACTATCCTCAGGCTGGGTGCGCGCGAAGCCCATCTCCTCCTTAATAAAGGCCTGCACCCGCTCCGATATATTAGCCAGTATCTTTTTCATCAACGCGTCACTGGCTCCCTGAATCGAAGCTCCGTCTCCGGGATGTCCATGATCAGATCTGGTTCGGTGCCGTCAACGGCCAGTCCGACGCCCCCGCTCAGGAACGGATCATCTTCTTTGCGGAGGGCCGCTTCCAATGCCAGGATGCCCTCGCGCCGCGCCGTCTCGGCAAAACCAACCATCCGCTCGATCAACAGCGAAGGCAAGACCGCCTTATGGAAAAAACGTTCAGCGACTCGCGCAGTGGAAAGGCGATTAACATCGCTGCAATCCCGCCGGCCACGAACAAAAGCAGAGACGGGGCCTGGTATAGAACGGTCGAAGCTCCTGCCATCTTCAGCACCACTAGGACTCCCACCACCAGCCCTATAATAGTTGCAATATCCATGATAGCTCCCTCCAATAAAGGTTTGGGTAACGCTATTGCGAATATGATCTGCTGAACGCTTAAGAGCTCCTATTCCCGAGCAATCAGTCCTTAAGCAAAGACCGTCAAACGCACCGGATTTTTCGGGTCCACCGCCCACAGTTCTTCTTCTTCATATATGCGCGGTGCGACCGGCGGTGCATCCGGCAGGCGCCACTCCGGTTTAAAACGCTGAATCAGCGCCTCCATATTCTTGTGCGCAATGCGGTCCTTGAGGTCGTCATCAATCGGCGCCTCTTCTATTTTTTTCTGCAAAACGCGATAGTCGTAATAGGGCAGATCGGCGCCAAAGATCAAGCGCTCGCGGCCCATCTTGTCGGCAAAGAGCTGAAAGTCCCATTCGCTACCTGGACCATCCGGGTCCTGCACTATTTCAAAGAAGATATTGTCGTATTGCACGAGGTTTTCGGCAGCCCACGTGCTGGCGTGCGAGATAAAGGTCACGGTGGGAAACATCGCGGCGACCTGCGCCATAAATGGGTTGTGCTGGTGCAAATTGCACAGCCCATTGCGCGCGGCAGCTGCCTCGACAAAGGGAATACACCATTCGCCAATGGGCGGATGCCCGACTACGCCGACCAGCCCATACTCGCTCATGGCGCGCTCTACTTCCTCGACGCCGAGTTTGCCAAAGCGCGCTTCCATCAGCGCTAGCCCAATGGGAAAAACACCAGGAAAATCGCGACAGGCGCGGCCGATCACTTCGTTCTGGTCGCGAATATCTTCGATGCCGCGCGCGATGGGACTGCCCACGGCCGTCGGCATAGAAATAGCCGCGTGGATCTGCGTCTGGGCAAAGCGCGCAAGGGACATAGCCGTGTTCTGGCCCGTCGGCGGCACGCGGTCTATCGTGCGGCCAATATGGTTATGACAGTCTATATAAGAACGCATAGATACTCTTTCTCAAGGTTAGTTACAGTACATAGTATTGACTTGCAGGTCGTGCAAATCGACGGCGCGGCGCAAATCACTGGCCGCACGCGCCGCTTCGATAATGCTCAGATTGTGACGAGCGTGCACGCCCGTTATCGGCGGCTCTTGGCCCGCGTGTAGCGCCTTTAAGGTCTCCTCCAAATAACCGGCGTGGCCACTGGGTGAGTCCGTCGGCGCGATTTCTTCTTCGCTCCAAGCACGCGTCTGGCGCGAGAACGCATGCAGCGCAGTGCCGCGCCCCACCAAACGCAGCGAACCATCGCGCGCGTGCACTTCGCAGAGATTAGCCAATTCGCCCGCACCGCCACCGGGCATGCCCCACGACGTTGACACGGTGGATACGGCGCCATTCTCATGCTCTAATAACAGCAGCGCCACGTCGTCGACATCAATAGGGAAGAAGCGAGTCTGCACTCGCGCCTCGACATAGCGCACCGGCGATTGCATCAGCGCTTCGAGCATGTAAATCTCGTGATAACACGTATCGCCAATACAGCCGCCGCCGGCCGCGCGCGAAGCGCGCCAAACGGAGGCGGGATCGGCCTGGTCATCCGCCTTCAAAAAGAGCGACTTGGCGCGCCCGGTCTGCGGTTTTTCCAACGCGGCCATTAGTTCTAACGCACGTAGGGATCCGGGGTTGAATAGATAATTGTGCACCACGGCATAGGGAACACCGTTCTTTTTGACACTCGCCAGCACCGCATCGGCCTCTTCTAAAGAAGTGGCCATCGGCTTTTCGCTGATAATCCCTAACCCGGCTTCTGCTACGGCGATCGCCTGCCCTGTGTGCAAATGGTGCGGCGTCGCAATCAGCGCAAAATCGAGCCCACCCGCCGCTAACATATCGCGATAATCAGCGTGGCGACGCGCTGCGGGCACACCGGCACTTGCGCCGACGATCTCGCGATTTCCCTCTACCGGGTCAGCCAGCGCACTCACCTCTGCATAAGCGCCCAGTTGCAAAAGAGCGGGCCAATGCGAGCGCTGCACAATGCCGCCGCAGCCGATCAGACCAATTTTTAAGGGGTCTGTCATGTCGCCTTCACCTCCCCTTTGCGCGAGCGCTCCTGCAAATCGTAGAGCGAGGCGACAGCATCTTTGTAGAGTGGGATCGGGAACGTGCCGCCGTCAAAACGCGCGGCGTTGGGGCGGCGGCCGCGCACCAGCTTCGAATAGGTCTCGTTCTTGGCCGTCATAGGACCGGTGTAAACGGGAAAGGCATCGGCGGCGCGATAGCTCACAATAAGCGTGCGCCGCGACTCGTGGGTCGTATTGGCGATAGAGGCATGCGGCGTCATCGCGTGCATAAAAATAACGGCACCCGCCGCCCCCTCGAGCGGCACGGCGGCGGCACTATTCACCTCTTCTGTCACCCGGCCCTGAAAGAAACCCTGCTCCGTGTGGTCGAGAAGGGCCCCCTGGTGCTGTCCGGGCGCCACTTGCAGGCAACCGTTGGCGATACTGGCATCGTCTAGATAGAATAGAATACTCACCGAATCGCGGTTCGTCAGCGGGTAATAGGACAGGTCCTGATGCCACTCGACGGGCGAACCGATGCCGGCTGGTTTCATATTGATCTTGCTATAATGCAGCACGAGATCCGGCCCCAACAACGCCTCGACAGCATCGAGCAGCTTCTCCGATTCGGCAAATTTCTGAAACGGTTCGTAGTGGGCACAGGGCTCGTAGATGCGCCGCACGAGGCCGCCGCCGGACGGCTGTTCGGGCTCCATCTCCAGCCGCGTCGCATCGTGCGCAGCCAGCGTCTGCCCGGCACTGACGGCATTCATCTCAGTGCGGAAACTCGCCAGTTCTTCGGCAGACAGGAAATCCTGCACGACGAGATACCCCTCGCGTTGATAATGCTCGACCTGCTCGCTATTCAGCATATGCTTTTTCCTTTCACCATTTCTCTATCGCTCCCATCAGCATCTTTTGTTCGTCGCTGCCCTCTGCGCGCATGCGCAGGGCAAAGGGCCCGTCAAAGGGCTCGCGCGACTTCATCCACGCCGGCTGATAACACATCAGGCAAGCCCTGCGCGCAGCGGTAGAATTGTTGGCCACACCGCGATGATAGAGACAACCGTCAAATATAATGGCCTGCCCGGGCTGGGCGAGCACGCGTAGCTCTTCGGGAAAAGGCGCCGAGCTGGCCGGCGGGCGAAAGGGCACGCGCTGGCTGCCGGGCACAATGGCGATAGGGCCGTTTTCCTCCGTCAATTCGTCGAGATAATACCCGCAGTTTATCTGGCCGGCAATAGCCCCGTAGGCCGTACCCTCGGGATCGACCGGCCAGGGCACGTCGCGATGCCAGTTCTGGTCTTTCTCTCCGGGCAACGCCACGCGCGCCGTGGCGCTGTGCAGCTGTACGCAGCTGCCCAAAATCGCCTGCATGCGACGGAAGACAGGGGGGGTGTCCAACAAAAAATCGAAGGCGTCGTCTTGTTCTAAGAGCTGGTTGATAAACTGCTCTTCTTTGCGCGCAAATACGTCGTCTAGGGTCTGGCGCAGCGTTTCTACCTGCGCTAGACTAATGGCATCTTCTACGACGAGATAGCCCCACTTTTTAAAAAAGGCGACATCTCGCTCTAGTTCGGGCGTTAGTTCAATATTTAAGTGCGACGGATAGGGGACTGAGGCCATGGTTACCTTTCTTTTGAACTCTAAAAAATGACATGGCCTCAAACTAAAGAAGTGCTTCACAACGAACAAGTAACTCAATAAACTCATATTCGTAGCGCACCGTAGCCGTGCCAATTACAGCCCCGTGCAGCAAACCTCCTCGGCTTCCCTCACTTCAACTCAATACCAGGAATCCGATTCCAAGCCGTAGCCTCCACACCCCCCCGATACTCCGCAATCAACCCCGCCTCCTCCACCCGCTGCCAACTCCCCTCAGGCCACCCCGTCCGCTCCCGCATACGACCAATGCCAGCCTGCAGCCCCGCGGGCAAAATATCATAATACGGATGATACCACAGCGTGATAACCGTGCGCCTCTTTCCCGACTTATTGGCGTGGGCCGAATGCAAGAGACGCGAATCACCTATAACCAAGTCGCCCGCCTTTACCGGCACATCGACTTCTTCCGCAATCGACTGGTAGGCCGGATGATCCGGGTCGACCATGCGCCTCAACTCGTCCGTATGCGCATCGGGCACCGCGTCGTGCATGGGGTGGCGTTTTAGATGCGATCCGCGCAGCAGGCGCAAACAGCCGTTTTCCGGCGTAGTGTCTACCAAGTAGTACATCAAGAAGAGCTGCTGAGGAATTGGCGTATAGCTGCTGGCATCGTCCCAGCCCCACCAGTCTTGGTGCCAAAAGAGCGCCGGGCTCTGCGGCGGCTTGGAAATGACATAACCCGAAGACCAGCGCGGACAGACAAAACCGAGCCGATACAGCACGTCGAGCGCGCGCGGGTAGGAGACGAGTTCGGCAAAGAGCGGATCGTCGAAGACGCTGACCATGCTGCCCGTCGAACGCTGGGCCTCGCGCTGCTCTTGGCCCTGCGCGTCGAGCAAGCGATCACTCATCTGCTGTAGACGCGCCAACAACTCGGCGTCGAGCAGGTTTTCAATCCGACAATAACCGCCTTCAATCAGCTGCGTATAGAGTGCTTGATAGGCGGAGCGTCCTTCGTCACTGGCACCGGCTTTGTATTCGACAGAAACAGCATCGCGCACAGTCGTCATATCCACCACTTTCTCCAATGGGCAATAAATACGGCCCTTTCATTGGGCCATTACTTGTGCAATCTAGCGTTCAAAAACAAATCTCGTCAATCCGCGGTGTTTTTCTCCATATGCCATTGTTATATATTATGCGCGACCGGACTTTTGCACGCCTCGTATAAGAAATGGGCAGAGCCAGAGAAAACACGCAGTTTTATGGAAAAAAAAATACATACCATTGGAGCTTTTGTCGCTCTGTGCACACTGCTCCTTTCCAGTATAGCACAGGCGCGCGACCCCGACCTACACATAGCCTATCCACCCGGCCTCTTTACCAATGTAGATGTCAAAGACGCACAGGCGGCTGTAGTCGTCTGGAGCAAAGCGCTGACAACTCAGTGGGGGTTGCCCTTTGGCCTTGTGCCCAGCTCCTATAACGATGTCGATGCCTTAGTCGCCCCTCTAAGACAGGGCACCCTCGACATGGTCGCACTCTTTCCACTGGACTATCTCAAACTCAAGGATCGCCTGAACATCGAGCCTGTAGTCGTGCCCTCTTTTCACGGTTCGACGACCTATAGAACAGTGCTGTTAACCCGCCGTGATCGCCAGATAAGTGACTGGCAGGATCTACGAGACCGGCAAATTGCCATTACCCGCGCCAGCCGGGGTGACATCGTCAATATATGGATGGAAGTGGCCCTGCTGCGACGCGACTTAGCACCCAGTTCGGCTTTTTTTCGCCAGGTGCGCTCCGTAGACAAAACGGCGCAGGCGGTGCTGCTAGTATTTCTCGAAAAAGCAGATGCCTGTCTGGTGCCGACAGACCAATTTGCCACCATGGTCGAACTCAACCCGCAGTTGGGGCGCGAGTTGATCGTGGTGGATACTTCTCCCGAAACGTGTTATGGATTAATATGCCAGCGACCCGGCTTTGACCAAACGCTGTGCGCAGACCTAGAAAGACACCTGACGCAATTGCACGAAGAAGCACTCGGGCAACAAATTCTCACCCTCTTTCACTATGGCCAACTCCGCCCCTACGATCCAGTCTATATGGAAGAAACGATGCAGCTGTTAGCCGAATATAAAACGCTGCGCACAGCACAGGGCGACAACCGGTGAACGGGCAATACCCGCACAGAGGGTGGCTCGAGGTCGATAGCATCCTCTTCCGCATTGCGCTGCTCTGTGCGCTAGCCGTTTCGTTGGCTTTGATTCTCTTCGCACTCTTTGTCATACCCTACCAGCGTCAACTTTTAGAAGAACAGCTGGAGTCGACCGCAGAAGTCATAGCAACTTCGATAGAGCAAGTCACGACCAATTCGATTATGCTAGAGGATTATAGTACCGTCATTGACCACTGCCTAAAAGTAGTGCGCGAACGACCGCTGGTGCTCTATCTAGTCATCACCCGCCCCAACGGCGATTCTTTTATACACATAGGGCAACAGTGGTCCTATCGCCAGCTAGGCGGAGCATGGCAGCCAACAGAGACACCAACGGCACGTTTTGAAAATAGCGAACTAGCCGGACAGTCCGTCTATCACTATACCCACGCCTTTCGCTATGCCAGCATCGACGGCGGCTGGATCCACGTCGGGCTATCGACCGCTAATTTCAACGCCGATGTCCGCGCGATTTACGTGCGCACCATCCTACTGGCGCTGCTCTGCCTAATGGCAGTACTGGCTATAGCGCTCTTTTTTGCGCGTAGACTCAGCTTGCCCATACGTCAACTCGATGTCCTCGCACAGCAGGTGGCCGAAGGAGATTTAAACGCGCGCGCAGAGCTCGAAGGAGCCAGCGAAATAGTGCATCTAGCGCGATCTTTCAATCAGATGACAGAAGCCCTAACGCATGCCCGCAACGAATTAGAGCAGCGAGTGAACGAGCGCACAGCCGAGCTGCGCACGACCAATATCCAGCTACAGCAAGAAATAGAGGAACGACACCAAACCGAGCGCGAACTCGTGCGTTTGGAACGGCTGCGCGCCATAGGCGAAATGTCGGCCGGCGTCAGCCACAACCTCAACAACCTATTAGTCGGCATTATTGGCCCGACGGAGATACTCAGAGAACAGCCGCTAGATACGGATACGCGCGAGCTACTAGATATTATCGCCGGTGCCGCTGATCGCGCCGCCGACCTAGTCCAGCGTTTACACCAGGCCGTGCACATAGAGCACGATTTTGAACTGAGACCCATCCTGCTCAACGACGCGGTGCGAGAGGCCGTACAATCGACGCGACCGCGGTGGAAAGACGAGAGTGAGGCGCGCGGAGTGCGCATCGAAGTAACCACTGAATTGGCCGATGTCCCCCTCATCGATGGCGCACAAAACGAATTACACCACACCATCGTCAACCTGATATTCAATGCCGTCGACGCACTGCCCTCCGACGGCCAGATTACGCTGCGCACCTGGTGCGAAGAGGACCAAGTGCTACTATCGATCAGTGACAACGGCATCGGTATGGACGAAGAGACCTGTCGTCGAATTTTCGAACCATTCTTTACGACTAAGAAGGACGTGGGCACGGGCCTGGGGCTATCGACTGTTTACGGCACTATCAACCGCTGGGGCGGGCACATCCGCGTCGAGAGTAAGCTCGGGTTGGGGACTTATTTCGTGCTTAGTTTTGTCCCCTGCGAGGTAAAAGAAGAAATCGAGCCTCGCCAAGAGCAAAGAATACCACCAGCAAGCGGCGCGCGTTTGCTGGTAATCGACGAAGAAGAATTAGTGACCAAACTACTGGTGCGCCACCTGGGAACAGGCAACGAGGTTCACACATTTACCAGCGGTGCCGAAGCGTTGGCATCTTTCGCCGCCGGCCAATATCATATCGCACTGGTAGACCTAGGCCTACAGGATATCAGCGGCGACCAAGTAGCCCGGCGCCTGCGCCAAGCCGATCCCCATATCGCACTCGTGCTCATCTCCGGCTGGAGCCTAACAGAAAGTGATCCACGGCGCACGGTATTCGACTTGTATTTGGGCAAACCCTTCGCGCGACTGTATCAGATAGACGAAGTCGTGCACCAAGCCTTCGCACTGCATCGGGAGCGCGCATCGATCTGACCCCTTTCTGCACAGTTCCGTTATTCTTTTCTTTTATAGCTTAGGCAAAAAACTTACAACGCTACGAGGAGGACCCATGCCCCATCTCACACCAAGACACATAGAAATTGACACACCCATAGCCCCTCCGGCCTGGGCCGTGCTGCAATGGGAACTGCTGCGCGCACAGACCCGCGCCTGTAGTGACTTCTTTGCGCGCTACTTCGACGAGCGCGGCTACCTCGAATGTATTCCGCGCTGGGGTGGCAACGACGGACCGGACGACGCCATCGAAAACCTCGTGCACTGGCCCGTGCTCTACGTATTGGGAGGAGACGAGCGCCTGCGCGAAATGTGCGATCTCGCCTGGGAAGGCCATCTCAAGCAATACACAGAAGCCAAAACGACGGAGGTGCCCTTTGGTCGCGATGGCATGTACTATCGCGAGTTTCCCGTAATGTTCGACTGGGTACACAACGGCGAAGGGCTGACGACCTTCAACCTGCACGGACTGATGAATCCACGCGAAAAAAACTTTGAAAAACGCGTGCGCCGTTTTGCCCATTTTTATATGGGCCAAGATCCGCAGGCTGCCAACTACGACTCAGAGCACAAAATCATCCGCAGCCTCTTTAACGGCAGTCGCGGCCCCATGCTGCGCAAAGCCACGGCCTTGGATTGGGCCGGCGACCCGCTCGACGAGGTCCAAGAGCGCTTTATCCCGCTGCACGGCGAGCGCAATTTCGAAGAAATGTTAGCACATTTTAAAGACTATACCGACGTGGTCGGCGACCATCCGCAGAATCTGGTCGCCACCTCGCTGGGCCTCAATGCCTACGCGCTGACGGGTGAACAAGCCTACAGGGACTGGGTGCTCGAATACGCCGAAGCTTGGCGTCAGCGCACGCTCGATAACGGCGGCATTATCCCCACGAATATTGGCCTGGACGGCACCATTGGCGGCGAGAGTGACGGCAAGTGGTACGGCGGCTGCTACGGCTGGGCCTTCACTGTGGAAGTGCCACAGACCGGCGCGATGTCCAGCCGCAACACCCACTATCTGGCAGTGTCTGGTTTTGGCAACGCGCTGCTTTTGAGCGGCGAGCAGAAATTCGTCGACATCTGGCGGCAAATGATAGACCAGATCAATAGCAACGGCAAAGAAATCGACGGCCAGATGATGTACCCGTCCATGTATGGCGACGACGGCTGGTACGAGTACCGCCCGAACAAATACGCACAGGGAGCGCTCGAAGTCTACTATTGGTCGATGCAGCGCGACGACTTAGAACGGCTCGATACACAAGGCGGCTGGTTAGGTTTCCTCGAAGGCAACAACGACACGTATCCAGAAACGGCTCTACAGGCGGATTTCTCCCGCGTGCGCGAACAGATGGAAAAGGTGCGCAACGATCCCACGACGCCGGACACGCGTCTCTCAGACAACCCCAATCCGCTCAACCCGGCCACACCGGGTGCCCTAGTACAATTGATGACCGGTGGCCTAACACCGAGACACGGCTGCCCACTGCACGCGCGCGTGCGCTACTTTGATCCACAGAATGGCCGCCCCGGCATGCCCGAAGGCGTGGGCGCGCTCGTCGAAAAACTCGCAGACAACTCAATGACGCTAACATTGGTCAACACCGATCCCGTCTCCGCACGCGATGTCGTCGTGCAGGGCGGCGCCTACGCCGAGCACCAATTTGAAAACGTCACAATCGATGGGCAAGAGACGGTAATCGACAACTCCTCCTTTAGCGTGCATTTGGCACCGGGTGCAGGAGCTACGCTGGAGATCGACATGCAGCGCTACCAAAATGCGCCGACCTTTGCCCTACCATGGGATAGATAATTCAACCTAGATGGACATTCATATTTAAGGAGCAGTGAGTATCTGATGGACGCTGAAGCAAAAGACACGGCATTAAGTGCCGAAGACCAAGAATTTTTCCACCGCGAGGGCTATCTGATGCTGCCCGGCTTCCTCGAAGCCGACTACAACGAGCGCCTCAAGAATGATGTCGACAAGTTAATGCAAAACCGCCAGGCCAAAGATGAACGCTTTCTAGTCTCTTATAAAGAGATGGGCCTACTGACTTCCCACCCGCCCCTGGTCGAAAAACTCGCGGCGCTCATGGGGCCGCGCTTTGCCATGCACCACATTCACGCCGTGCGTCAAGATGCCGGCAATCGGGGCGTAAATTGGCACCAGGACTACGAACAGTACCCCCAGACCAACCGCTCGCATATCATGGTGCACGTCTTCTATTATTTGGACGGACTCAACGGCGAAATTGGCGATCTACTCGTTTTACCGCGTTCGCAGAACATGGTCATCGCCAACGGTGGTCTCGGCCTATTCGGCACCGAGGCCCTACCCGGTTCGCTCTGTATCGACAAGGTGCCGCCGGGCACCGCCATTATCGTGCACTCCGGTGTATGGCATGCGCGCAGGGCCAAAGCGGGCGGCGAAGACCGCTCGCGCTACTTTATCGATACCTCCTACTGCCAGCACGGTGTTCTGTGGCCGGGTTATAGAGAAGAAATTCAGGAAGAGATCAACCGCACGGCGTTAGAGACGGGCTGCGGTCGCGACGGGTGCTACGACTTCCTCTACGACACGACGCAGTTTTTTAACCACCGCGCCCTATCCGAAAAATTCCGCGCAATCAACAAAGGCAGCACTGTCCTACAGATGAAAGGCATGCTCGATGACGAGTAAAAAGGGCAAGATTGTTCTCGTAACAGGGGCCACGGGCAAAGTGGGCCAGACCTTTATTCGCCGCTTTATGGACGATGCGCAGTGGCAAGACGCCCATATCCGCGCCCTCTGCCACAACCGCGTGCTCGAGGAAAGCCCGCGGCTACAGGTCGTGCGCGGTTCCATTTCTGAGCGCAAGGTCGTCGCAGAATCCCTGCAAGGCGTCAGCCACGTCGTACATTTGGCCACCTGCAAGGAGACGCCGGACGACGTGATGGACGTGACGGTCAAGGGCATGTTCTGGCTGTTGGAAGAATGCCGCGTTTCGCCGACCTTTGAGCAGTTCGTGCTGATCGGCGGCGATGCCTGTATGGGGCACTTCGTCTACCCGCACCCGGTGCCCGTTGTCGAAACGCAGAAGCACAGCCCCTACCAAGGCTGTTATGCGCTGTCGAAAGTCTTAGAAGAAGTCATGTTGGAACAGTACTACACTCAGTACGATCTCAACGGCTGCTGCCTGCGCGCACCGTGGATCATGGAAAAAGACGACTTCAAATACACGCTATCTTTTGGCGAGAATGTCTTTGGCGGGCCGCGGTGGCGCGATCTAGTGGGCGCAGAGAAGGCCGACACCTACGCGCAGAATGATACCGTACCCATTATGCTCGATCCAGAGGACCGGCCCGTGCGGCGCAACTTCGTGCACGTAGAGGACCTGGCTGCAGCGATTATAGCGGCACTAGACCATCCGGCAGCACGCCAGCAGCTCTTCAATATCTGCATGGACGAGCCGGTGGACTACCGCCAGGTAGCCGCCTATTTGCAGGAGACGCGTGGCCTGCCCAGCGCGAATATAAAAACGGAGTTTCATAGCACCTGGCTCGACAATACCAAAGCAAAATTCCTGCTCGACTGGCGACCGCAATACGATCTCAAGCGCTTGCTCGACTCGGCGTGGGACTACGAGCGCAGCCCGGAAGATCCGCGCAAGATCTGGTACCCCGGCTAACCTACCCAAAACTAGGTACAGAAAACCCCGTGGGCTAGCACCACTCACGGGGTATTTCTATTTATTCTATTTTATCGCGGTAAATCAGGGCACACCCCCGCTATAGGCGCTAACTGCTCCTACTAATAGACACTAGCTGCTCACTTCCTGCAGACCTTCTTCGCGGCTATCGTGGATCGTGCAGTGCTTTAATAGGCCCATAATGCGAAAGGTCTTAGCAATGGTCGGCGTCAAACAACAGAAACCGAGCTTGCCGCCTAATTCGTTGGACTTCTCGATAATTTCGATCAGGATCGAGATACCTATGCTGTTGACGATTTTGCAATCAGATAGGTCGATCAAAAAACGGTGCACCCCCTCGTCAATCATACCATTACAAGCATCGGCAATATGCTCTCCACCAACATTATTTATATAACCGCTCACATCCAGCACGCCCACCGTCTCAAGGCGTTCGACATGCAGTTGCAGAGTTTCGTTCATCTATCGTCTC
>JBLHGI010000042.1:0-25745 GCA_047616505.1 Planctomycetota bacterium | reverse complement strand
GCTCTGGCCTGGAGACGAAACCTTATTGCTGTTGTTGGGAGAGAGTTATGCAGGGCTCGGGAAAGACGAACAAGCTCGTGCGGTCTATCGCCAATTGGGCAAGAGTCCGGGAGAAGCTTGGGGACTCTTGGGAGAGGCGGCGTTGCGACGTGGCAATTGGCAGCGGGCACACGATTATTTACAGCGTGCGCTAGAAAAGAAAAAAGAGGCGAGTTTCTACAACGATCTGGGGGCGGCGCAGTTTGGGTTGGGGCAGGTCGAAGCGGCGCTGCAGTCGTTTCGGGCGGCGGCGCGTCTAGATCCGCAGTTGGCTAGAGCCTTTGCCAATATTGGCCGAGTCTACTTGCAATACGGGCGCTTGTTAGATGCGACTGCAGCACTGGAACGCGCGGTGGCCCTAGATGAACAGGACGGGCATTTTCGCGCCCTATTGGGACAGACCTACGAACGCGCCGGCAAATTAGCCGAGGCCGTAGAGTGGTATAGAGGAGCGGTCCAACGCGCGCCAGAAAAAGTAGCATACTACAACAATTTGGCATTTCTATATCAACAATTGGGGCGGAGTGCGGATGCCAAGCGTCTCTATATTTTGGCGCTGGAGCGCGATGCGGAGCACGTTGAAACGCTCTTCAACCTAGGTCTACTCTACTTAGATGAAGGGCTCTATGCGCAAGCGGCGGCGGTGTATCAGAAAATTATATCGATCAACCCTGGCCATATCGATGCACAGGTCAATCTGGCGACGGCTTGGATCAATACGGGCCAACGCCCAGAGGCACTGGCCGTATACGAAAATGTAATGGCGCTCGATATAGACGCAGCGCTCAGGGCAAAGATCTCGGCGCAGGTGCGTGCTCTGAGCCAGCCCTAGAGGGCGAGTAGGGCGGTGGCAATTTCCTCCCATTCGACGGCAAGGTCTGCGCTGCTGTGGTCTTTGCCAGCGCGCTTGTACCAATGGCCAGCGTTGGACTCGTCGCCCTCGACGCGGTGCAGATAGGCGTGCACCCAAGCTCCTACTGGATCTGGTGTGTCTTGTGACAAGGTGTGCGCCGTATCCCAATTGCCTTTGGCGTCGTGCCAGAGGGCCTGTAGGCCAGTGCTCAGCTCTGCGGGAGCTTCTTCGTTTTGCACAGAGGCTTTGAAATCCTGTAAGTCCATTGGCCGTCCTTTCTATAGTGTGTTGATTATAGGGTGCTGACGTTCGTGTGCTGATGCGATATGCTGCTTGACCTTAGTGGTTTCATGTAGGGTTTGGTCAATGCGTTATTCATATTAAGTGCGTGGGAGATCCTCGGCAAGGCCTTAACGGCACCTGTTCTTGCCGAAATGGGGGTTGGCGCGTATTTTCAGATCCGGCAAATGTGATATATTCGAATGCTAAGTGTTAGTCTAAAAAGGAGTCTAGATACATGGCCAACGGCGCAATAGGCGTGGGTATTATCGGCCTCGGAACGGTGGGCAGTGGTGTGGTGCGTCTGCTAGAAGATGCACCCACTTCGATGCGGCGGCGCAAGCACGTATGCTTTTCGCTGGAACGCGTGGCCGTGCGCGAGCTCGACAAAGAGCGCGACGTGGAAATAGATCGGTCTAAGCTGACGACGGATGCGATGGAAGTCATCGACGACCCGAAGGTGCAGCTCGTCGTCGAATTGACGGGTGCCGCTCCGGCCTACGACTGGGTGCGCGCGGCCCTGGAACGCGGCAAGGATGTAGTGACGGCCAACAAAGCACTGCTGGCTGAGCACGGCGAAGAGCTTTTTAAACTCGCACTGTCTACAGGGGCCGACCTGATGTTTGAGGCCAGCGTCGCCGGTGGTATTCCCATCATACGTTCGTTGCGCAGTGGGCTGGTGGCCAATCGCGTAGAATCGCTGTATGGGATCCTAAACGGCACGACTAATTATATCCTGACGCGCATGACGCGCGGCGAGGGCAGCTACGGCGAAATACTCGCCGACGCGCAGGCCATTGGTTATGCCGAGCCCGACCCGACGATGGATGTTAGTGGTCGCGATGCGGCACAGAAGTTGGCCATTTTGAGTCGTATTGCTTTCTGCTGTACAGGCACGGGTAGTGAGGTCTTCTGCGAGGGGATCGAAGCGATCGAGGCGAGTGATATCGAATACGCGCGCGAGTTGGGCTATGTAATAAAACTGTTGGCCATCGCTAAGAGGAACGGCGAGAAAGTAGAAATGCGCGTACATCCTGCGATGGTTCCGGCGACCTCTTTGATGGCCAATATAAACGATGAATTCAACGCCATCGAGGTGGTTGGTTCGGCCGTGGGTAACCAGGTCTTTTACGGCAAGGGCGCTGGGCAAATGCCGACGGCCAGTGCCGTCGTTTCCGATATGGTCGAGTTGGTCGAACGCAAAACGGCGGGGGCTACCCCGGCCGTCGGCGATATGGTGCTGGGCGAAGAAGCGTTGGGCGTCGCGTCCGTTGAAGATATTGAGATCCGCTATTTTCTGCGCATGCAGGTTAGCGACCGCCCCGGTGTACTAGAGCAGATCGCCCATATCCTCGCCGGTGAGCAAATCAGCATAGCCTCGGTTTTACAAAAAGAGCGCGATGTCGATGGCGGTTTGGTCGCGCTGGTCATCGTCACTCATGAGGCGCGAGAAGAGGCGATGCAAAGAGCGTTAAAAGAAATAGCGGCGATGGAGGCTGTACAAGACGGCGCGCGGCTGATACGCATGGAGGAACTCTAGGTGAAGTACGTAGTATTAGTGCCCGATGGCGCGGCCGATTACCCGCTTGAAGCGCTGGGGGGTAAGACGCCTTTAGAGGCGGCTCATACGCCGCATATGGATCGTCTGGCTAGAGAGGGTGCGGGCGGTATGGTGCAGATGATACCGGCGGAGCGCCATCCCGGCAGCGATATCGGCAACCTAGAGATCTTTGGTTATGATACTCGCGTCCACTACACGGGGCGCTCGCCTTTAGAAGCGGCGAGCATGGGGGTAGACTTAGGTGCAGACGGCATCGCCTTTCGCCTCAACCTGATTCATCGCGACGGCGATGTGCTCGTCGATTATAGCGCCGGTCATATCTCGACCCAAGAGGCGTGTGAGCTGGTCGAGGCGATTGCCGCCGAATTGGGCCGAGACGATCTGCGTTTTTACCCCGGCGTTGGCTATCGCCATTTACTGGTCTTTGACAAGGGGCCAGAAGAATTGGTCTCCTATCCGCCGCACGATATTATGGGTCAGTCGATTGCCCAGCACTTGCCCAGCGGTCAGGGGCAGGAAGTGATACGCGAGCTGATGGAGAAGGCCGGGCCCATTTTGGCGGCGGCTGAAGTAAATAAAAAGCGCGCGGCCAACGGCGATCCAACGGCCAACGGTATATGGCTCTGGGGTTCGGGGCGGGCATTGGCATTAGATTCACTCGCGTCGAAATACGGTTTTAATGGCGGCGTGATTTCGGCGGTAGATTTAGTTCGCGGCATCGGGCAGAGCGCGGGTTTACACGTTATCGACGTGCCGGGTATTACGGGGTATCTAGATACCAATTTTGAAGGTAAGGCAGCATACGCTTTGGAGGCGCTAGAGCGCGACAATTTTGTTTATGTGCATGTCGAGGCGCCCGACGAGGCGGGTCACAACGGCGACCCAGAGGCCAAAAGACAGGCTATTGAAGACTTCGATGCTCGCGTCGTGGGGCCGATATTGGCTGGATTAGAGCGCTTGGGTCCGTGTCGAATTTTGATGACGCCAGACCATCGCACGCCGGTTACATTGCGCACGCATAGCCGCGAGAGCGTGCCCTTTGTGTTATGGGGAGAGGGGATTGTAGCCGATGCGTTGCTCGCGTATGATGAGCACGCCGGTGAAAAGGGCAGCATGCAGGTGGCGCACGGGCACTGGCTGATGGAATATTTGCGGGGCACGCGCCCGCTTTAACGGAGAGAAAGCTGGATGAAGGATACATTTAACGTAGCTATCATGGGGGCCACCGGTGCGGTGGGCCAGGTCATGATGGAGATCTTAGCCGAACGCGACTTCCCGATTGCACAGCTGCGCTTACTCGCCTCGGCGCGTTCAGCGGGACGCGAGCTGGAGTTCAAAGGGGAGAAGATCGTCGTAGAAGAGCTCAAGGAAGATTCGTTTGCAGGCATCGACATCGTATTGGCTTCGGCGGGGGGGGCGCTGAGCAAACAGTATAATCCGCATGCGGTAAAAGCGGGCGCCGTAGTCATCGACAATACTTCGGCCTATCGCATGGACCCGGAAGTGCCTCTCGTCGTGCCCGAAATAAACCCGGGCGATCTAGAGGCACATAGCGGCATTATTGCCAATCCCAATTGTTCGACGATCATCATGGACGTCGTGGTGTGGCCGCTCTACCAGAAGAGCAAGATCAAGCGCATCGTAGTTTCGACCTATCAGGCCGTCAGCGGTGCCGGCGCACGCGCTATGGAAGAGCTGGATCAGCAGAGCCGTCAATTGCTGGCGGGAGAGGCAATCGAGCCACAAGAGTTGCCGCATCAGATCGCCTTCAACCTCTTTTCGCACAATTCGCCCGTGGGTGAAGACGGTTATTGCGAAGAAGAGACTAAAATGATTCGCGAGACCAAAAAGATGTTCCATGATGACGAGATACAGGTGACGGCGACAACGATTCGCGTGCCTGTTATGCGCGCGCACTCAGAAGCCATTAACCTGGAGTTCTTCGAGGCCTTCAGCGCCGAGGAGGCCAAAGCAATTCTGGCCGAAGCTCCGGGCGTCGAGATTGTCGATCATCCAGAAAAGAGCCATTTTCCCATGCCAATAGAGGCGTCGGGGGTGGACGATGTGCTCGTTGGGCGCATCCGCCAGGATATATCGCGGCCCGATGGCACGGGTTTAGACTTGTGGGTTAGCGGCGACCAGTTGCGCAAGGGCGCGGCTCTCAATGCGGTGCAGATTGCCGAGGTGTTGATTGAGCGCGGGTTGTTAAAAAACGCTTGAATACTGCATGGCGACCAGCTCAAAGGGCCGACATCTATATTGGGATGTCGGCCGCTTTTGTGTATTTTTGATATTATGTCTCAACGCATCCTAATTTTTGCCATGACATTCCCCCCCGCCGGTGTGGGCACGGGGGCCTATGCCCATGCTTTGGCGAGAGGTCTAACTCGGGGTGGAGTAGAAGTGCAGGTGTTGGCGCCGCGGGGAGTGGAAGCAGAGGCCTTTGACCAAAAGGCCGGTTTTTCGATTCAGCGTTTTAGCTCATCTGCATTCGTGCCGTGGCGCTATGTGCAGGCGCGAGCCCAGTTGTCAAAGTTGATACGCAGCTTTAAGCCCGATTGCGTCTGGGCTACCAATGGCATGTCGACGCGTGTGGCAGGCTTAATGGACTGTTGGCGCGATATACCACTGATCACCTCTATGCGGGGTTCGGATGTGACGACGCGCTTGGCGAGCCAGGGCATGGCTGATCGCATAGAAAGCGTGCCACAGCGCCGCGCCTATGAGCAATCGGCCGCTATTGCCTCTGTCAGCCGCTTTGTGCGCGGCGTGGCTACGGCACAGGGCATCGCCGGCGAGAAAATATTTGTGCATCCGCCGGCCTTTGATGATATGCACAAAAATAAATACCGCTTTAACGATAAGAAGTTTTTCGCGCAGTATCCCCAACTCAAAGATCGTCAGATCGTGCTCAGCGTCGCGCGTTTGGTAAAGCAGAAGCGCGTCGACAAAGCGCTGGGTGCCAGCGGTCGACTGCTCAAGGAATTTCCCGACCTCGTGCACATCGTGGTCGGCGCTGGGCCGGAACGGGGCGAATTAGAACGCATAGCGTACGAGTTGGGTTGGGGAGAGCGGGTGTTCTTTACTGGGGCTGTGGAGCCGATGTCGAAGGAGTTATTCGATTTCTACAGCGCGGCCGATATTTTTATTTTACCAAGCGTGCGCGAGGGCATGGGCAATGTCTTTATCGAGGCCGGGGCCTTTGCTTTGCCCTGTCTGGCGGCAGCCGATGGCGGCGTGCCTGAAATCGTGGCCGATGGTGAAACGGGTATGCTCGCGCGGGTCGACGACGTAGAGGATATGAGCGCCAAACTACGCCAGCTGTTAAAAAATGGCGAACGCACGCAAAAGATGGGCGAAAAAGCACGGCAGCGGGTTCTAAGCCAGTTTAGCTCAGAGGCGATGACCGAGCGCGCGGTGGAGGTGTTGGATCGGGTGGTCTCCAATGGTTGAGGACTTCGCTCAAATAACTAAACGATTAAAGCAGCAACTTATGCGCTCTTATATCGGGCAGCGATTTGCTGCGGGGTATGGGCGGGTGCTGGAGCCGGAGCGCTGGATATTTATCATAGGCTGTTATAATTCAGGCACTACGCTGCTCAAGGATATGTTGGCCGAGCATCCACATATTGGCGTGCTGGCTGGGGAGGGCGTTAAATTCAGCGACGCGCTGCCGAGGCCCGAGGATTTTGGCTGGCAGCGCATGTGGTGCCAGTGTTTGCAGCAAGTGCGATTGGATGCGGTCGATACACCGCGAGCCACCCGCATAAAGAAGCAGTGGTCTATACTCTATCCCGCAAGCCCTAATCTAGTTGAAAAATCTATTGCCAATGCGGTGCAGTTGCCATTCTTGGAGGCGCAGTTTTCTCCGGCCTATTTCGTGTATATCGTGCGCAATGGGTACGCCGTGGCCGAGGGGATTCGCCGAAAAACGACGCCAGGGCAGCGCGGCAATCCCATCTACAAGGACCAATACCCCATTGAGCTTTGTGCAAAACAATGGGCTGAATCGGATCGCATCGTGCGAGAGGACAGCGAGGGGGTCGAACGTTTGGTGCGCGTTACCTACGAGGATTTTGCCGAAAACCCGGCGGCGACACTCAAGCAGATCACGGACTTTATCGGTATAGAGCCGCTGCGAGACGAACTCTTTGGACGGCAGTGGATGGTACATGGAGTTGAATCGACTATTCGCAATATGAACGAGCAGAGCTTCGCGCGCTTGTCTGGGGAAGATGTAGATAAAATATACGCGGTGGCGGGGGAGCAGTTGGCGGCGAATGGATACGAAAGACCTCGTGTCGGGGGCAACGCGTAGCGCGCTCAGGCCATTTCCAAAATCTAACCGTAAATCAATCTTCCATTTTTAGGGCCATCGCCGGCTCCGCGTCTTTATATCGACCGCCGTCCATCCCGCCTGATTATTATAGGTATGGATGCCGACGCGCTTACCCTGCGGTAGATACGCCCTGTATTCCCGTTCTTCATATCCCACTTCATCCAATCTCGTTATTTCCATAATACGCAACGCATAACCATAGCGGCGCGAGCAATCTTGCGTCGGCCGATAGATGTGGCCATCTCTAAGAAAGATGCGACCCGCCGGGCGGCCATTGCGCACATCGGATACGATCGGGTTGAGTGGGTGTGGTGTCCAAGTGGTGCTCAGCGGCGAATCGGCGTAAAAGAGAAAGAGCTCGTCGCGCGCTGGCGCCTCTGGATGAGCGGACAGACAGGTGAAGAGCCACCAGCGGTTATCGTGGGCAAAGAGGGTGGAGTCGACGGCATAGACACCGCGCATGAGTGTTTCTAGGTGTTGCCATTGGTGCGGAAATTCAACGCAGCGATAGAGGTCAATCGTGGCGTTGTCGCTGCTTTCTGGCAGCATATAGATTTCGTTTTGATAAGAAAATACGAACGGATAGGAAAGGTGATAGGGTTCGTCGATTATTTTTGCAGCAGGGCTTGTCTTAGCATCTGCGTGCAATGAAGCGACGGCGATATGGCCCTTTTTCTTTTTTAGGTCGTATTCTTCGACAAAAAGTAAACGCTCTTGGCCGTGTTCAAATAGAAATGGATCGGCCCAATAGGTCGTAGGCGTTGGTGTCACTTCTTTTAGTTCGGCGAAGGAGTTGGGTAGGTCTGTGCTGGGGCCGCAGTGGACGTGCCAAGTCGTGCGATAAAAAAGATCGCTCAATGCCTGGCGCCACCAAAACCATTTGAACGTGGGCAGATGTCGCCAGAGATGGCGGTGGTTAGGGGGGGTGGGATCGGCTTCTATGGCGTGTTGTTTGTAGAAAAAATCCGGTCCACTCTGCGCTAATTGTTCCAAGCGCTGCGCAATAAAGGCGTGTGCCTTCCAGAATAGGCGTTGGCGGTTGCGGCGTGCTGACAGCTTGTGCGTGCCGGAATACGAGCGGTAAATACAGAAGGATGTGCCGTCCATTTCGGCGAAGAGTTCAGCGCAGGTGATCTCGCGGCGCTGGACCACTTCGGCCAGTCCGGCTAGACCCTGGCGCATCGGGATGCCAAAATGCCATAGGGCACAGGGAGCCGATAACTCGCCGGGTAATGCGCCGCTACCCAAATCGAGCAAGACATCAAGGTGGGTCAGGGAGCTGCGATTATGGATCCAATCCGCTGGGCCACGGATTTCTATGTTGGGAATATCGACCAGCGTGTCCGTGATTGCTACGGGGGCTAATGCAGCGTCTTTTATGGGGAATAGGGCCCGGTCTATCGCGCTGTATAGCCAAGAGAACAGCGTAGTTCGGCGGCGTTTATCGCCCGTTAAGAATACTTGGTTTAGCGCGATGTGTTCGCTGTCTTTGAGGCGTGTTAATAGCGCTTTAATCCAGGCCGGGCTAATGGGGCCATCGAGGATGACGCCTACTTGAAGCACGCAGGGCTCAGGTGTTGCCTTGGACGCAGACGTGTTCAATAAATCGCGCGTAGAGATCTACGCCTTTTTTGAGCTGATCGACTTCTACCCATTCATCGATCGTGTGCGCTTGCGCGATATCGCCGGGGCCTAAGACCACCATCTGCTTCATTTTTTTGCCAAAGGCAATGCCGTCGGTGCCATAGGGAACGGTCAACGCCTTGCGTTTTCCGGCAATTTTGAGGGCGGTCTTGACCAAAGGCGAGTCCGGCTGGGTATAGAGCGGTAGGCCGGCGTATTGGACCTCGCACTGCAGGCCGTGTTTGCGAGCACTGTCCTTTGTGCGTTTGATCAACTCGTCCAGATCGACTCCGGGCATGGGGCGATAATTGATCGTGCAGGTGGAGCGGACGGGCGTAATATTGGTGGCGATATTGTTATCGTTAATGCCAATGCTCCACTCGGAGTACGGCGGTTTGAACTCGTCGTTGCGATAGCGTTTCTGCTTTAGGACCTGGTTGTACATTTGCCGCATGTCCTGTAGGAAGGGAATCATTTTAATATTGGCATTGACGCCCTTTAGCGTGCTGGAATGTGCGGCGCGGCCCTTAGAGGTCACGACCATCGACAGCGAACCTTTGTGGGCGTATACGACGTTGAGACGGGTCGGTTCGCATATGAGACCATAGCCCGTGCTGGCCTGGGCAAAGAGCTTGGAATCCTTCGTCACCATACGGGCGCCGACGGCCTGTATCTCTTCGTCGGCCGTAACGACGATAAAGAGCGGCTTTGTTAAGTCTTTGGCTTTAAAGCGGGCCGCCGCGCAGATCGTAGCCGCTAGGGGCCCCTTCATATCGCAGGAGCCGCGGCCGTAGAGTTTGCCGCCGCTGAGCTTGGGGTGATACTGCTCGGGCAGGGCGGGTACTACGTCGTCATGGCTCATTAGCGAGAGGCCGCCGGAACCTTTGCCCAAGCGGGCGACGATCGAAATTTTGTCGACGCCATTCTTGTCTACATAGGGAAGTCGTTCAATCTCAAATCCGAGTTGAGCGAGAAGTTCGGTGACATGTTGGGTAACTTCGACATTGCTCGTCTGGCTTTCCGATGGGTAGGAGACCAAGTCGCGAGTTAGTTTGACTACGTCGGTTTTCATAGTGGGCTATCGCTTTCTTTGTTATGGACAGCGAGATATAGACGGGCAGCAAAATAACGAGTAATGGCAGTGGCGGCAAGCGATATGGAATATGGCCGAGCAGAGCGATAACTAAAACAAAAAACACCGCCCCACTTCGCAGTGAGGCGGTGTTTTTATATCTTATCCGTGCTGCTAACCGGTAACGGCGTTGTGCAATTCGGTCCAGTCATCCAGGTTATTTAAATTGACGGCATCGAGGATGCTGCCGTCGTCGGTGCGTCCAGCGGCTGCGAGAATTTCTTTGCGCGTATCGTCGTCGTGGTTATAACCGCGAATCGCGGCGTTGCTAGCTGCGATTTCATCTGCTGGGATTGAACCACCGCGCTGTTCTACGATCCAGTCTTCAAACTGGATATAGGACGGTTTGTTGTCTTTTACATAGGCGACGGCGGTGTCGCGGTCGACCTTGAGGCCATCTAAGACCATTTGGTCAAAACCACCGCCGCACTCGGGGTAGCCACCTTGTAGATTGCCAGCAGAACTGAGCAGCAACTTGCTCCATAGACGGGGCAGGTGGATGGCGCCTAGTGGGCCGGCGATGTCGGAGCTAATGTTAGGTACGATAGCCATGGAGACCTCCTTAAAATTGGGGGAATTATAGATGCAAAATGCGTCTAAAGAATAGCTTGGCATAATTGGCGTGTCAAACAAAAATGCATAATAGATACAAAATTATCCTAAAGAATAATCGGCGTGTCAAACAAAAACGCATACGATGAAACGGGGGGATCATGGATGTTATTCGATTTGGTATTGTTGGTGCGGTGGGGCGAGGAAGTTCCTATACGCGGGCACTTGCGGCACATCCTGCAACGAAGCTGACGGCGCTCTGCGATATACGCATGGCTGAAGCCCAGGAGAGCGCGGAGGCGCTGGCAGTAGATGCAGTTTTTGGCGACGTGGAAGAAATGCTCGATTCGGGCAAAGTCGATGCCATCGTCATTGGCACGCCGATGCAGTGGCATGCGCCGCAGGCCATTATGGCGTTGGAGCGCAATATACACGTGCTCTGCGAAGTGACGGCCGGGGTATCGGTCGAGGAGTGCTGCCAGTTAGTGCGGGCTGCTCGGCGTTCTTCTGCCCAGTATATGATGGCGGAAAACTACACGTATATGAAGAACAATGTGCTGGTGCGCCAGCTCGTTGAGCAGGGGCTCTTTGGCGAGGTTTATTATGGGGAAGGGGCTTATATACACGAACTCAAAGACCTCAACGAAAAGACGCCGTGGCGTCGGCGCTGGCAGACGGGAGTCAATGGGGCTACGTACCCGACGCATAGTCTAGGGCCTGTGTTGCAGTGGTTTGATGGTCAACGAGTGACGGCGGTCAGCGCGATGGGTACGGGGCACCACTATAAAGATCCGCGCGGCGATGCCTACGAGATGGAGGATTCGGTGACGATGATGTGTCGCATGAGTGGCGGTGGTTTGGTGCAGATTCGCATCGATATGCTATCGGATCGCCCGCACCATATGAGCCACTATGCGCTACAGGGCACCGAGGGGTGTTATGAATCGGGCGATGGTTATAAGGGCGAGGCTCGAATTTGGCTGCGCAGTCGCTCGCAGGAACAGCGCTGGGAACCGCTAGACGACTTGCAGGAGTTTCTGCCAGATTACTGGAAGAATCCGCCGGAAGAAGCGCTCCAGGCCGGTCACGGCGGCGGCGACTGGTGGGAGGTGCAGGACTTTATCGATTCTATTCGCCAAGAACGCGCGGCGCCGATCGGTATCGACATGGCAATGGATATGACACTGCCGGGGCTGGCGAGTCAGTTGTCGATTGCACAGGGGGGCACGTGGGTTGCCGTGCCCGACCCGCGCAACTGGACCTGAGAGGAGCAATTCGTGCGAGACGAACTGAATCGGCAGTGGAACAGCGAGGGGTATATTGTGGTGCGTGGTTTGGTCGATGGGGCGCGCTGTGCACAAATAGCGGCTCTTTGCGAGCCGATCTTAGCCCAGTGGAGGCGAGAAAATCCCGAAAACGGAACCCCCGGTGGAGGGCCCGATGCCACGGTTATGCGCCACTTAAACCATCCGGGGTATCTGACGGACGGGCGCGTGGAGGGCAAGGGCGAAATATTGCGTTTAGTCGCCGATGCAAAAGTGCTCGCCGTCTGTCGGGCCATTTTGCAAGAAGAGCCGCTCTTTCGCTGCACCAGCCTCTTTATGAATCCGCAGGAAAATAGTATCGACGGGAATTGGCACCGCGATTCGCAGTTTCACTGCTCCGACGAAGAAGACGAGAGACAATTAATAACCGCGGGCGGTACCGCAGGGACTAGTGTACAGCTACAGATCGCACTGGTGCCGTCGGCCGATGTCGAGGTCGTGCCCGCCTCGCATCTGCGCTGGGATACGGCGGCCGAATACGCGATTCGTCGCGCCGACGCCCAGATCAACAACCGTTGCAATGATATGCCGAATGCCTTGCGGGTTGTTCTGGAACCCGGTGATGCGCTGGCCTTTAATCCCTGTGCTTTGCACCGGGGCCGCTATCACGCCGACAAACTGCGGCGCACACTCATGTTGACCTATACCAAAACGAGTGCGCCGCGCTTTGACTATTTTTCCGATCAGCCCTGGTTTTTAGATCCGGCTTATCTCGACAAACTCGATGTGGAAACGCGCCCCTTCTTCGCGCGGTTTATAGCAGAGTATCAAACGAATTGGAGGCAAGAGTATGAACGCAGTCGTTGAGTCTTTTAGAGAAAAGGGCTTTCTCGTCATTCCCGATGCGCTGGCTAAGAGCGAAGTCGAAGCGCTCAACGGGGCGATCGATACAGACCAGGCAGTTTATCCCCAGCTGTGGCAGGTGCGCGGCGAGGGGGGGCGCCAACAGAGCGTGGCGGCGCTGTTGAGCAGCGGTGCCTTCGATATCGCGATACGACACCCGTCTATATGGCCTGCGATAGAAGAGATTATGGGAGCGGAAGTGTGCTTTGAGGAATTTTCGATCATGGTACGTCTGGCATATGCGGGGGAGCCGTTGGCGCCGTCTTGGCATCGCGATACGGGGCATTGGTTGGAGCACCCTTACTGTATAAAGAATTTATCCGTCGTCTATTACTTGACGGACGTAGACGCGGACAGCCATTGTTTTGCTATTGTGCCCGAGAGGGTCGAGCAAAAAAAAGAGGCACCAGACCAACGCGATGGAGAGGGAGGCGTTGAGATTTATGCTACCGCAGGTACAGCCATTCTCTTTAATGCGGCCAGCTGTCACGCGGGCATTGTCAAACGCACTGAGCGCGAGCGCCGCACGATCCATATCTATTACGGCCATAGATCTCAGCCGATACTGAGCAATCACACGCTGTGTCCACGACGCTTATTGGAGAGTGCCAATAGTCAAGAACGCGACTTTTATGGCCGCCCCAATCTAATGACGCAGTTGGTGCGCGATAATTACTAGTAGGGTAGGAGTTGAAAGGCGCGCGATGAAACTCTTATTGTTGCGTTAGGGACTTATATACAGGGGGAATGGAGATGGCTAAGCTGCATATTGGCGCTCATCGTGGTGCGATGGGATACGCACCGGAAAATACATTGGCTGCTTTTGAGACGGCCATTGCGCAAGGCGCTTATCGCGTCGAGTTCGATATTCGCCGCACGCGCGATGGGCACCTCGTCGTCATACACGATGCAGCGGTAGATCGCACTACCGACGGCAGCGGTATCGTGGCCGATATGGATTTGGCGGAGCTACAGAAACTCAGCAGCGGTGGTCAACAGATCCCAACCTTTGCGCAAGCGATAGAATGTATGCACCAGCGCACGCGGATGTTGGTCGAATTTAAAGATGAGGATATCGCCGAACAGGCGGTGCGCGAAATCGAAGCGGCTGGCGTCGTGGAACAGTGCGCGCTATCGAGTTTTCACGAGCCCTCATTATTGCATGCACACGCACTCAATAGAGACGTGCAAATCGCCTATTTTCTCGTCGAGCCAAAGCCCTTTGACGCGGCTGAGATTATCGATCGTTTTGCCGCGCAGTTATTGATTGTATGGCCGATAGCGGCGAAGCGCGAATTTTTAGCCGATGCCAAAAAGAACGGCCTGCACGTGCGCTGTGGTTTTCGCGACGATTTGAGCTATGAGGAAGCCGCTGCCCGCTTTAAAGAGCTCGCCGCTATGGGAGTAGACGAGTTTTCCTGCGGTCGGCCGGATTGGATTGGGCGCATGATAGAAGAATATGACGGCTGAAGTATTCCGGAGAAGGTTGAGCAGATAGATGGAGAAGAGCCGACGTGTCATAGGTCGGCTCTTCTATTTTATAAACGCCGGTATATTGGCTAGCAGTGGCGCTGCCGAGCTGCATATATGCTCAAGCACCTGATGGATATGGGCGTCTCGGTCTGTACTGTTTTCTGCGTAGTCGGGCACCGCTTCCCAGGTGTCGAGTATGGCCTCGCGGCGGCCGTGGGCTACTTCGTTAAAAAGGGGGACTTCAGCCCTGTAGTGTTCTTGTATAAAGCTGGAATGGTCAAAGCCGATGGCGATGACTAAATCGGCAGCGTTAAAGAGAGCAGGGGTCAATTTACGCTGGCTATGCCCCGTCGGATCGATACCGCGCGTCCATAAACCGTCGCGCACGAGATCGACCATTTCCTGCGCGTTGGCCTCGGTGCCCGCCGAGGAAAAACGAAAGGGCGAGGTGCTACCGGCTATATGGCGCAGGGCCTTTTCGGCGATCATGCTGCGAAAGATATTGCCCGTGCAGACGAAGAGTATTTCCTTCATCGATAGGTCTCGTCGTGGTCGCCTATATCCAACAGGATGATCTCCATGTAGGTTAGAATCCCTTTATAAATCAGTACCGATTTAAATAACAAAATTAGTAATATTGGAAAATGCAGTAAATGGATTTGCAAAGCAAGCAGGTCTTCGTTGTATAAAAACTGCGTTTTGGTGAAATAATTTTTCTGTGGGTGCAGCATTGTGGGATAATGTGATTTAGAGAGGATGCGGATTTTGTTGGACGACGAGGAAATAATGCGGCGCATGCGGTGAGGCGAAGTTACCCGTTTCGATGCTCAGGGATGAGGTTTATCTACGTACAGTCCGCACTTCGCACTTCGCAGTACGCCAGTAGTAGCCACTATCTGATTTTGCTAGAGCGTGCCTGGCTAATTTTTGATTCCTTGGAAGGGGGATTATCGGTGGTATACCAGCGTGATGGTGATTTTCAGAGGTTGAAAAAGTTGACCTGTTTCCATTAATAATACTTATGGATCCCGTCACAATTCTATATTTTCTCTGAGGTGTGCTTGATATAAAAAGTAAATCTCGAGCCTGTTTGATATTGTTCGCGGGGTATAATGGAATATCCTAGCGAGCAGGCGGTATAATCACTAGTTCTACGCTCAAGGAGAAGATCAAGAGTGCTTCTGAATTTCGATTATGATGGAGTCATTGTAGACTCTTTTGACCAACTGCTCAGTCTTGTTATACAGGCGCAGCAGTCTCTGGGATTAGGTCGTCCACCGATCGCTGAAGATTTCCGGAAGATCGAAAACCTTGCCTTTGAGGATCTAGGCAGGCGAATTGGGTTGCCAGAGAATCAAGTTTTTCATTATGAGGCGAGGATTTTTGAGCTGCAAAAAGAGCAATGGGATGTTCGGCCATTTTCCAGGATTGTGCCGATTTTCGAGAAGCTTGCCATGTCACACACTTTGGTAGTGATAACCTCCAGCCAAAGCGAGGCTGTAGCAGCAACACTTGAGAGTTTTGGACTGGGATCTGCTGTATCGAGAGTGCTTGGTGGTGAACTGGGTTCTACGAAAGCAGAGCGAATTGAACAATCTCGCAGAGAGTTTTCTTGCAGCGCTCAGGATACTTTTATGGTAGGAGACGCCATAAGTGATATTCGGCAGGGAAAGCTGGCTGGTGTTAAGACAATAGCAGTGTCGTGGGGATATCAAGACCGCGAACTCTTAGAAAGAGAAAGGCCTGATTTTATCTTCGATAACCCTGACGAATTGCTGCAAATTGGAATGTAGAACAACAGGGTGCAATAGACCGCTGCTACGCAGCGAAAATTGACCCCAAACGTTATGCGCAAAACAGTAAAAATGGAATTCTACACATTTAATTACCACTTAATAGCTTATTAACTGATGAAATTGACAATTCGCAATCTTGCTCGCAGCACCACCGAAGAAGAGGTAAGAGCTCTTTTTCAGGAATATGGCACCGTACAATCTTGTGATTTAGTGTCAGACAAAACCACAGGTGGATCCAAAGGTTTTGTTTTTGTGGAAAAGCCGAAACTAGGAGAAGCCAAGGTAGCAATGAAAAGTTTGAATAATATGACGGTTGCCAAGAATAAGATTCATGTCAAAAAAGCTGTAAACAAAACGAGGTAATATGGTCGACAAAACCAACACCGAAAACGGCACCGCCCATCTTAGCGCTATCGACCAAAAAGACTCAGCGTATTCCCGGTGGATCGACGTTATGAGCAGTGAGCAGTCGAATAATCCCCTGCATGGCCTAACGCTCGCGAAAGTTGTAGAGAGCTTAGTCGAGCATTACGGTTGGGATGGAATGGCTCAGAGAATCGACATAAACTGTTTCAAGAGTGATCCATCCGTAAAATCATCACTGAAGTTTTTGCGTAAAACCCAATGGGCCAGAGATAAGGTGGAAGGTTTGTACATTTCTACGTTTGCAAAGCAATCCCACCCCCCCCGGGATAATGCCAAATAGATGGTACGGTCTGCTGGCCGATCACGACGACGAGATACCGCCAGACACACACACGATGGCCGGCCTATTGGAGGCACAAGGGCTGCCCGTCGTCAGTACCTTTGATGATCGTAACCATTGGGACATGATCGGTTCCATGATCAGTGAGAGCATTGTGTACTTCTCAGGCAGTGTCCTTGGCTCGTCTGCCGCGATTGGCAGCACAGGATGGGGCCACGTGAAGGGGAGCACTAGATAACACCGGATCCGGGTACATCGCGAGATGGTCATGGGGGCATCGTTAACTTATAAGACCGTGCCCGTCGCGACGGGGCGAAAATTGTATAACATGCAATTGGGCAGACAGGTTGGCAGTGGTTAGAATTGGGGCGCAGGTTCCAGTAATCGTTCGGTTGTTCAAGGCAATCGGAGACTTTGGCTGTGGCTCAACACTGCGTTAGATCAATTCAGCCGTGATCTGGCTTATCTGGAATATCTAAGCTTCGACGAGTTCGATTAGTATTTTTATTACTCCGCAACGTTGGCATAGTAGCGGAAAACGGCGATATCGGGAATCAATAGACATTTAATAAACCAGCTTGAGATCTGATCGGTCGCTGTCCGATGGATCGAGTTGTGGCAAGTGCAGCGCCCATTCTATTACTGCACCTGCACACCTGCTTGGAATACGGCGACGACATCGCTAAAAGCCAACACATCCGTTGTCGGGTCGCTGCCAAAAGCCACGAGGTCGGCGACTTTGCCCTTTTCTATCGTGCCAATTTCCTTCTCCAAACCAATCGCTTCAGCAGATATGCGCGTGGCACTCAGCAGCGCCTCGCCCGGGGTGAAGCCGATTTGCACTAATAAGCGTAGGTCGTAGTCCAAATGACCAAAGGCCAGGTTGCCGACGCCGGAATCGGTGCCGGGCACGATGCGCTCCTTGTGGCAGTAGTCGAGTGTACGCCGCATGATGTCGAGGCGCTTGTCGGCGCGCGTTTGCAGCGCGAGGAGCTCTCGTTGTTCTGCGGGGGTAAAATTTTGGTTATCGCGCTTTGTCTCCAGCGCCACGATGCGCGCATATTGGGTCCAGGCTTGTAGGGTCGGGCTAATCCAGACACCGCATTCGGCCATCTTTTCCGCTAAGTCTTCGTCGAAGCGCATCTCGTTGTCCGGGTCTAAGAACTCGGCGTGCTCGATCAGGTCGATACCGGCCTCTACGGCGCGCTGCATCGATTCTTTGGCGCGGCAGTGAGCTGCCGTCAGTCGGTGGAGATGATGCGCTTCGTGCACGGCGGCGTGCAGTTCATCTACCGAGTACGAGGCGCGGCCGGGGATGGTGCCGACCGTGCCACCGCCGGAGGCCATTATTTTTATATAGTCGGCGCCTTCGTGGACGAGGCGGCGGACGGATTTACGCAATTCGTCGGGGCCATCGGCTTCTTCGTTGCACATGTGAAAATGGCCACCGGTGCAGGTGATCGGGCGGCCCGAGACCTGCATGCGCGGACCGGGAATATAACCTTTGGTTAGCCCTTCCCTTAAAACGAATCCGACCTTGTTGCGCGCACCGTGTTCGCGGATGGTGGTGATGCCAGCCCTTAAGTGCTGGCGCATATTCATAGCGCCAGTGAGCACCATCAACTCGTCGGAATCGGAAAACATCTCGGCGTAGGAACGGCCGTCGCCGGCCAGACTTAAGTGCGTATGGCCGTCTATTAGACCCGGCGCTAAGGTGGCTGAGCCCAAATCGATATGCTCTGTATCGGGCGGGGCTTCTTTTATTAGCTGGGGTAGGGGGCCAACTGCGCTGATGCGGTCGTCGTTTACGAGGATGGCCTGGCCTTCTTTGCTGGTGGTTGAGAGGCCGTCCGCTAGGTGCTGTGCGCTGATAATACGTTGCATACGGTACTCCATTTTACCATGAGATGGGCTCTTTGCCGTGCTCCTGTAAATAGGTGTTGGTCTGCGAAAAATGGCGGCAGCCAAAAAAACCGCGATAGGCCGATAGCGGCGATGGGTGCACCGCTTTGAGTACGAGGTGGTTCTGTGTGTTTATAAAGGATCCTTTGGCGTGGGCATGAGCTCCCCAGAGCAGGAAGACCAAGTGGCGATATTCCTGGCTCAGGGTGGCGACGATCTGGTCTGTGAGCGCGTGCCAGCCCAATTTTTTGTGCGAACCGGCTCGTCCCGCCTCGACCGTCAGCGCGGCATTGAGCAGGAGCACTCCTTGCCGTGCCCAGCAACTGAGATCGTTCGAAAAGGTCGGGGAATTGTCGGCGTAGATATCGCTGGCTACTTCTTTGAAAATATTGCGCAGAGAGGGCGGTGTTTTGGTGCCGTCGGGTACGGAAAAGGCCAGCCCGTGCGCTTGCCCCTCGCCGTGGTAGGGGTCCTGGCCAAGTATCACGACGCGGACCGCTGGCAAGGGCGTGAGTGCCAAGGCACGGAAAATATCTCGCTGCTCTGGGTAGATAGTTTGGGTTTTGCGCAGTGCGGCAACTTTGTGCAAAAGCCCTTCGTGATAGCCCTCATATAGGAGGGGGACCGCCCGTATCCAACTCTGCACGTCGCTTACTCCACAGCCTGCTGCATTTGTGTTGTGAGATATTTGACTTTGGGTGTGATGGCCAGTGCAAGGGCGGTAAATTCTTTGGGCGTGATGACCGGCTGGTCGAAGAACCCATCGGGCAGCAGCCGGTGCACGGGCTGTAGATCCCCCTCGACTAACGCGCGTTTCATAGGTGGACGCGATGTTTTAGGGAAGGGGCAAATACTCTGAGCTACGGCGTCGGCCAGTCCGATGAGGAAGGCGAAACTGTTGTCAATTTCGGGCTGGTGATGGTGCAGGATAGCGTTGCATAGCGCATCGCCTAGTTGCCATTTGCGGGCTAGGATTTCACCCGCCAATGGGTGTGTAAGGCCGCCGGCAATTTCGCGCTCGGCATCGAGCATCGGACGCGTTTCGCCCTTTTCTTCTAAGGCGCTGAGTAGCATGGGAAAGAGGCCGGGATAGGCGTGGACCATAACGCCTTTTCCCAAGTCGTGCATGATGCCGCCGACAAAGGGATTTTCGCGCTCGTAGTCGAGCTTGAGGCGCTTGGGTAGGTTGATGCGTTTGAGCAACTCAAAGACGTCTCGCGGCAGATTCAGCGCCGTCAAATCTTTCTGCTGTGTGGCATTGGCTTGGTCTGCATCTAGGGGCAGCGCCAAAAGGTGGGCGGCAAAGCCCGTGGCGAGGTTATGCATCGAAAAGGCCTCTAAATCAAAGCCCTGGTCTTCGACCAGCGAAAACGTTTGGCGCACGGCTTCGCTGGCGACTAGGCCTAGTGCGGTGCGCTTGCCGAGCAGGATAATGGCGCGATCAATAGCGCTGATTTCGCCATCAAAGCCATAGTTGAGCGAGTTAATATGGCGGAAAATGGCGGCGCAGGTCATCGGATCGACTTTGATGGCGGCGATCCACTCTTTGAGGTCGCTCTTGGGGTCTTGCGAGAGGCGGAGGATTTTGTCGTAGACCTTTGGTAAGGTCGGCAGGGTCGTCATCACCTCGATATCTTCGAGGATTTTCTGACGCAAGTTCTGCGGCGTCAACTCGGTGGCGGGGCGCGTCTTTTTGCTGGGTTTGAGCTGGAGCACGTACTGGTCAATGAGCATCTTAAAGCGTTCGCGCGTGAACTTTGAGCGGCTGATCAGGCGCACGCCGAGTTTCTTAAATCCGTCGCGGTAGGCCGGTTTAATCTCACCGGCGTGGTTGTAGATCAACACGATGGGGATGTGGTCGCGGTGGTTGATTGTGAAGAGGCGCACGATAAGAATGGGGTTGCCGCTGCACTGAGTCGATAGCATGACGAGTCGGACCCACTTGCGCGTGGCTTGTTTTTTGAGCTGGGCGACAATGCTCGTCGTATGGCTCTCTAATATAAAGCTCAATTTGCCATCGGGCGGGCGAGTATTGGCCTGGTCTATCGCTTCCAAAGCAAAGCTGAGATAATCGATGAGTGGGCGGGCTTCGGGGCGGCGCAGGTCATCGGCCGTCTTGACGGCCTCGCCAAAGACGATGAGCGGGCCTGTTACGTTGCTGTAGAGTGTCGCGCGTTCTTCTGCGAGCCTTTTGATATAGTAGTTGACTTGCTGTTGGCGGCGCCCACGCAGGGCGGTCGCTATCTTTTTTTTGAGATCTGCGGGTTGGAATGGTTTGGCGACAAAGCCGCTGACGCCGGCTTCGGATGCTTCGAGGATGTGCTCTTTTTTCGCCTGTCCGGAGATCATTAGCACGGGCATATGGCGATGTTTCTCTTCGCTGCGAATACGCCGCACCATTTCGATGCCGCTCATTTCGGGCATGACGAGATCCGTGATGAGTAGGTCCGCGCCGAATTCCTCTAAATGGGCAAGTGCCTGCTCTGGCCCCGAGGCCCATGCTCCGTCCATTTCCCATTTTTTCAGGAACGCAAGGATGATTTTGCCCACGTCTGGCTCGTCTTCGACCAGTAGAACTTTCATGGTGTGCCTTCTACCCCACTATGGGGAGGACAATGTGGTGAAGGTGGAGCGCATGAGAGAAGAATTATTAATATAAACTATTGTTTTTATTTTCAACAACGGCAATACGGAGACCTAGCTTATTTGTGCTAATGGAGCCTCGCCATCCCATGCCCGCTGTAGGTTTTCGAAGACAAAACGACCGCGTCTGGCCCAGGTGTCGCGCGTGACACCGGCCGCATGCGGCGTGGCCAATAGGTTGGGCAATTGCATGAGGGGGTAGTCGGGCGGTGTGGGCTCCTGGGCAAAGACGTCGAGAGCGGCACCCGCTATGCGCTGCTGACTCAACGTCTGGTAGAGTGCCTCTTCGTCGATGACGGCGCCGCGGCAGGTATTGATGAGAATGGCGTCCTCTTTCATCTTTGCCAATTCCGCTGAGCCAATAAGGCCGCGCGTGGCCGGCAATAGGGGGACATGCAGGCTGATGATATCGGCTTCTGCCATCAGTTCATCGAGCCCGAGCCGCCGAATGGAGAGTTCGCGTTCGACGTCTGCAGGTGCGGCTACGGCATCGCTATAAAGCAAATCGGCGCCGAGGGCGGAAAAGAGGCGTCCGACGCGCTGGCCAATATGACCGAGGCCGACGATGCCGAGCTTTTTGCCGTATATCGTGCGCGTCTCCAGGCCGATAGCCACTTCGTCCCAGTTGCCAGCGCGCGCGCTGCGATCTAAGTCGACGAGACGGCGGTAAAGCCCCAAGGCCAATGCCAGCGTGTGTTCGGCGACATCGATGGCATTGGTGCCACCGTTATTGGCGACGGCAATGCCGAGACGGGCACAGAGCTCGAGGTCCATATGCTCGTAGCCAGCGCTGACGAGTTGGATGAGTTTGAGCTGAGGGGCTGTTTTAAGGACGCTAGCCGAGAGACTGCCGGGAAAGAGCACGAGCATATCGGCTTTTTTAACTAGGGCGATTTTTTCCGCGTCGGGCAGGTCCGTTGCGTGTGTTTCTACTTGGAAATGAGCGGGGGCGTGGCAGGTGATCAGTTGAGCCTGGACAGTGGGCAGATTGGTGAAAAATACCGTTCTAATCATAGGTTCCTGTGCGAAGTTGGTTGGGTAAAGGATGCCCTCTTTTTATACTATGAGAAATAATCGATCGCAAGGGCAAGGAGCAATGAATTATGAGAGAACAAATCAGTAGCGAAGAATGGCAGGACTTTGAGCGCGACGGCTTTTTGCGCTTGGGACAGGTCGTCAGCGACGACGAGGTGCAGGCATTGCAAACGCGCATGGACGATATCATGATGGGGCGCGCCGACGTCGACTACGAGCGCATGATGATGCAATTGGACCGGGTAGATGGGGCCGACTCTAGTCCTGGGCCGCAGAGCTGTGGTTTTAAAGGGGCGACGCTGGCTTATCGAAAAATACAGGACCTCGAATACGACGCTCTCTTTTTATCCTATTTGCAGCACCCGCTCTTTGCGGCTATTTGCAGCCGAATACATGGCAAGGAAGGGCGCATAGCTTGCTTACGCGCCATGTTTATGAATAAACCCGCCGGTTTTGGCACGCCCCTCGTGTGGCACCAGGATCGCTGGACTAACCTCGACCGCGATCCGCAGATTACGCTGTGGACGGCGTTGGATCCGGCGACTATAGAAAACGGCTGTGTGCACATTATACCGGGGTCGCATGGTACGTTGGTCAATCCGGAGCACGGCTCGGGTTTTCTCACGGCTGAACAAACCGAGAAGATCTTGGCACAGAACGAGCCTGTGCCACTAGAGTTGGCCGCCGGTGAGGTGGTGCTTTTACACAATTGGCTTTTACACAGTTCGGATATCAATCGCTCGGGCATTCCGCGTCGCGCCTTCAGCGTGTGTTATATGGACGCCGAGACCATTGTTAGCAATGAGAAGACGTATCCCGTCGTCTTCGGCGAGGGAGCGCTAGGCTAAAAGGGGAGTATTCTCGCATGTTTTGCCCTTCATCTTATCGCCCTCGCGTGCGATGCGCATAGGGCCGCTGATTCGGGAGGCCTAATTTTCTTTTAAAGAGCGGTGTCACTTTGCTCCATTTTAGGTGTTCAATTGAGCAGAACCCCTGGGGGATACATGGATGTAGATGACCTATACCAGCGCTATGGTCCGATGGTCGTTCGCCGCTGCCGACAACTGCTGCGAGACGAAGAGCAGGCACTCGATGCCGCCCAAGATGTCTTTGTGCGCGTATTGGAGCGTCGCGACAAGCTAAAAGCCGACTATCCGTCGAGCTTGCTCTACCGCATGGCGACCAATCTTTGCCTCAATCGCATACGCGACACCAAGCGACGCGGCGAGATCGCCGATGATGGCATAATCGAGACCATTGCGCATTGGGAAGATACAGAGCGCCGTGTTATGGCGCGCTCGATCTTAGAGAAACTCTTTGGTTTAGAGCGCGAATCGACGCGGACGATGGCACTATTGCACTATGTCGATGGTTTGACCCTAGAACAGGTAGCCAGTGAAGTGGGCATGTCCGTATCGGGAGTGCGCAAGCGTCTGCGTGGGTTGCGCGCAAATTTGCGGGAATTGGAGGAGAACTATGAGCGGTAAAATATCCCCTGGCGATGTGCCAGATTATCTGTTAGAGCGCTATCTCTTAGACGAGTTGCCCGCCGCTGAGCGCGTTGGCATAGAGCGTGCATTGGAAGTTGATCCACAGCTTCAGTCGCGATTGCAGGTACTAGAAGAAGACAATCAAGAACAACAGCAGCGCTATCCGACGGCGTGGATAGTCGGGCAAATAGAGGCCAAAAGGCAACGTCTGGCGCCCAGGAAGTCCCGCGTTCGCCGCCAGCGGCTATGGGCTATTTCGGTTATTCCGGCTATAGCGGTAGCGCTGGCCGTAGTGGCACTGCCCGTGCTGCAACGAGAGCAAGAGCCCGATACGCGCATCAAGGGGGATCAAGGGCTAGCGCTACAGGTCTTTCGCGATAGCAACGGTGGAGTGGAACGCCTGCAGGATGGTAGCCTGGTGCAGCCGGGCGATCTGGTGCAATTGGTCTACCGTTCGGGAGAGAGCGCGTATGGGGCGATCTATTCTTTAGACGGTCGCGGTGCCATCACGCGGCACCTACCCGCCGAGGGAATCCTCGCTACCGCGTTGGTACAGGGGGTGGCGGACACCTTAGACTTCGCTTACGAATTGGACGATGCCCCGCGCTGGGAGCGTTTCTATCTGGTCGCGGCGGCAGAGCCTTTTGCTTTGGATCTGGTGGAAGATGCGCTGCGACAACGCGCGGGGCGTGCTGAGAGCGAATTGGACTTACCCGACGGATACAAGATAGCGACCTTCACTCTGCGAAAGCCGGATGCACCATGAGCGCTCTAATGATATGGATGGTTGTGCTGCTGCTGTTAAGTGTCGCTGACAAGAGCATGGCCACCGGTTCGATTCGCAGGCTGATATTGGCGGCGGGTGCCAATAATGGCGGTGTCGATCGCGATCTACTGCGCTATGCGGTGACGGATGCGGAAAATTTCGTACGCGTGTTGGAAGAGATGGGCGGGATAGACCCGGCCGATGTGTTGATATTGCGCGAGCCGGATCGAGCATCTTTTAATACGGGCTTAAGCGAGTTAGAGCGTCGCGTGCAGATGGCCCAACGGCGCGGTGATCGCCTGGAAGTCCTGCTCTACTACTCGGGACATGCCGATGAAGAGGGGCTTTTATTGAGTGGTGAGCACCTCAGTTATGCCTCTCTGCGCGCGCAGCTAAAAAAGGTGCCAGCCGATGTGCATATCGCCGTACTCGACGCATGTGCGTCCGGGGCGATAACGCGTTTAAAAGGTGGGCGACGCCAGCAGGCTTTTCTGGCGGACGAATCCTTTGATATGCGGGGCTATGCCTTTTTGACATCGAGTTCCGCCGACGAGGCGGCACAGGAATCGGACCAGATTGGCGCCTCGTTTTTTACGCATTATTTAGTGTCGGGCATGCGCGGAGCAGCCGATGTGACGGGCGATGGTCGCGTCACGCTGAACGAGGCCTACCAATTTGCCTTTAGCGAGACGCTGGCGCGGACGACCGGCACGCTAGGTGGAGCCCAGCACCCGGCCTACGATATCAAAATGAGTGGCACCGGCGATGTCGTCATGACGGATGTGCGCAGTACGACGGCGGGTTTGGTTTTGGCCGAAGCGCTAGATGGCCGGCTCTTTGTGCGCCGGGGTCGCCGGCATTTAGTCGCCGAACTCTACAAACCGGCTGGGCGCGCTATAGAGATGGGGCTAGAACCGGGAAACTATACCATTAGCTTGGCGACCGGGGCTTCGGGCTCAGCGCTTTTAGCGGCCGATGTCGCGCTGGAAGAAGGGCAGCGGATTGAGTTGGCCCGCGCCGATTTTCACGCGTTGAATATGGAGGCGACGGTGCTGCGCGGTAGTCGGCAGGACGAGGGGCTCAAGGTGGCTCTCAGCGAGAATAACAATGTCGATATCGATATGGGCGAGGGCTACAGTCTTTCGCTGGGATTCTTTGCCAACACCCAAGAAGAGCCATTTCGCGGTGTGCAGTTCGCGTGGCTGGTCAACCAAGCGCAGCGCCGGGCCGGGTCTCAGGTCAGCCTAATCGGCAATCTGGCGATGCAGGACCTCCGGGGTTGGCAGGCCACGGGAACCGTTAACTGGAGTGTCGGTGCGGTGCAGGGGGGCCAGGTGGCTGGGGCGCTCAATATTGCCCCGCAAGTGCGCGGCTGGCAGATATCCGCT
>JBLHGI010000041.1:0-25893 GCA_047616505.1 Planctomycetota bacterium | reverse complement strand
TAAAACGCAGGGTGCAACCCGGTTCTACGCCGTGCTCTTTTTTGAGTGCGGCCAAAACGCGTGCTGTTTCCATGACGGCTAGGGTGCCCGAGCCGTTGTCGTTGCCACCGGCGGCTGCCATAACCGTATCGTGATGGCCGCCAACTACGAGCTGTTGCTGTGGCCAGCGCGCACCCGTGATATGGGCGGCTGTATTCTGCGTCGTCGCGTTGTAAAAACGGCTGACGACGTCAATTCTTAGCCGTTGTCCCGTCCTTTTTTGCAAGAGGGCCCCGTGCTCGCGCGAAGTCGTCACGCAGGGGAAGGGGGCTTCGGCTTTTTCGTACATGCGCCAATCGCCGGCGTTGTGATATTCGACGCGGCGGCCGTCTTTGGCATCGATGCAAACGGCGGCCACGGCACCTGCGGCGGCGAGCGGCTCCAAGCGCTGGGCCAGCGGTATGGGGGTAGTGAAGGGTTCGTAGGCGATGCGCATAACGGCGATGGCCCCGGTCAGCGTGGCGGCGGCAGCCGCGGTATCGATCTCTCGCGCGGTGCCGTAGCCGACGTCTACTATAGGGGCTTCTATCGCGCAAGATGGGCAGCGATTGAAGGGCAGCAAGTCAATGGTCAAATTTTCGTTTGGCAACACGGCTTCTGCTTTGTCGTAGCCCCATGTCGCCAGCTCAAATTTTTCTAATGAAGCTTCTTCCAGGCCATCGTCGGAAAACTGGTCGCGTATATATTCGGCGGCGCGGAGCTCGTTGGCCGAACTGGCCCAGCGCGGCCCGATCTCTTCGCAGAGCACCTGGGCTCGTTGGCCGATGCGCGACCCCGTCCACGCCTCGCCAAAGAGGAAGCGGTCAATTTCTTTCCAGTTTAGTTGCATAGCATTATCTCCTAGTAATAGACGGCAGCAAGATAGCAATAAATGGGGCGGATTGACAGCGCTGCGCTATTGACGTAGAGTGTTCGCTATCCATTATCCACGAGGCGTTAATATGCCCACACAAGCGCAAAGGGACGAATACGACGCAGAGGGTTTCTTCGTAACGGACGATGCGGTCGAACCCGCTATGTTGACCAAATTGACGGATGCGGCTCGCCACGAGGATATTCCAGACCCGCGCGTGCGCGAGGCGTTGCCATTGGCGATGCACCCCTATTATGACCGCTGGCGCGAATTACAGTTAGGATAAAAACGAGGGAAATTTGAATGGCTGAAGACCTGTCTTTTCTTTTGGACCAGAGTGGCCGCGTCGCACTGGTGACGGGCGCTAGTCGCGGCATTGGTCGCAGTATTGCCGCGACCTTTGCGCGGGCGGGGGCCAAGGTCGCGCTTCTGGCGCGCGGTAAAGAAGCACTAGAGGCGACGGCAGCCGAATTGACTGCTGAATATGGTGCCGAGAATATACTGGCCCTGCCAACGGATGTGGCCGACGAGGGCCAAGTCGCGGCGGCGGTCGAAAGGGTCGTGGAGCAATGGGGCCGTCTCGATATTCTAGTGAATAACGCAGGGCTGATCGGCTTTGGTTCGTTAGAGGAGATTGGCCCGGCGGCGTGGAATGAAGTGATTGCTGCCAATCTGACGGGTGCGTATCTGTGTAGTTATGCCGCGGCGCCGCATCTGCGCCGCCAGCAGAGTGGGCATATCGTCAATATTTCCTCTGTCAGCGCCCAGACCGGCGGTGTTTCTGGCGGCGTGCATTATTCGGCTTCCAAAGGCGGCATGCTGGCACTGACGAAAGCGCTTGCTCGCGATTTGGCCCCTGATCATATCACGGTCAACTCGATTGCGCCCGGTCAGATCGACGCCGATCCCAACCTGCTGACGCCCGAGGCGCGCGCGAGTGTACTAAAGCTCATCCCACTGGGCCAGATTGGCCTGCCCGAAGATATCGCCTACGCGGCGCTCTTTCTGTGCTCGAAGATGGCGGCCTATATCACCGGTGCGACGATTGATGTCAATGGCGGTATTCTCAAACGATAGCGATACAAAAAACACATGGATATTCTCGACGAACCGATCACTTACCCGGAAGAAGTCGCGGCCTTTGACTTAAGCACGCAGCGCGACAAGTTTCGCATCGTTGCGCTGGGCGATTCAACGACGCTGTGTGCGCGCCAGGAAAAAGGAGCGCGCTGGCCCGATTTATTAGAGGCAGCCTGTGGCCCAAGTAGCGCCGTTACCAACGCGGGTATCGGCGGCACCAGCTCGAGCTTGGCACTCTTTCGTTGGCACCGCGATGTGGCGCCGCTACAGCCGCACTTCGTGGTGATCAACTTCGTGCTCAACGATAGCCATATACGCCACTACGAGTGTCGGTCGTCTTATGTCGTGCAGTGTTCTTTTGATCGCATGGACGCCAATCTACGAGCTTTAGTGGATCTGAGTCGGGGCTCAGGTGCCGCGCCTATTTTCTGGACACCTCCTCCCGTGCCGCCCTGGAAATGGGAGGCGATTTTCAAGAGCGACACCCACTTAAAGATACAGCAGGAACTCTTGCACACAGGCGCGGCGCACGTGGCGCGCGTCGCCCGCGAGTTGGAGGTGCCCATCGCCGATTTATGGAATCGTTTCCCCGAACTGGTCGACGAGTTTCCCGGGCCCTATTTTGACCCCCCCGACGGGTATCACAGCAATGGTCATTCGCAGCCCATCATCGCCGATGAAATTGCTGGGTTGGTCAAAGAGCTGCTGCCATCGGCGCAGGGGCAGGAGTAATGGAGATGACAGAACAACAAGCGCGTGCGGCGATTCGGACGGACTTTAACAGGCTAGGCGTACTGAGTGGTGATGTCGTATTGATGCACTCGTCTTATAAGGCGCTTGGTCCCGTAGCTGGCGGTATAGAGACTGTGATAGCGGCCCTGATCGAAACCGTGGGTGATACGGGCACGGTGCTCGTACCTGCGCTCAGCTATATGCAAGAACCCCGTCACGTACACGATACGCGCAGCACGCCCAGCTGCATCGGTGCCATTGCCGAGTATTTCCGCCTGCGTCCGGGCACGCGCCGCAGCTTGCACCCCACGCACTCCGTGTGCGGAATAGGCCACCACGCCGATATGCTCTTGGCCGACCACCTGCTCGACAACACGCCCTGTGGCTCGCATTCACCCTTCCAGAAAATGGTCGACTACGACGCCAAGATCATTATGCTCGGCTGCGGTCTGCGCCCCAATACGACGATGCACTCGTTGGAGGAATTGGTCGAGCCCCCGTATCTCTTAACGGGAGAAAAATCCTACGAAATTACGGATGGCGACGGCCAGACTTTTAACAAAAATTATCGCGGCCACAACTTCGACGGTTGGGGCCAGCGCTACGACCGCGTCGCCGACCTGTCCGACACCCGCTTCATGCGCCGCGGCCCCGTCTTGGCTGCCGAAACCCATGTTATAGAAACTCCCGGCCTAAGAAAGGCCGTTACAGACCAATTAAAAATCGATCCATTCTATTTCGTAGAACCAATAGCTTCGGATAGCTAGGTGCGTTTGAAGCGCTGCTCCGCCGTAGGGTAGGTGCCGACGACGGCAGCGCGGATGCGCTGTTTTCGTTTACGCGTCCCGTTTCTGGTGCGTATTTCTGGTGTCCGCCCCTCAGAGCTGGGCGTCTATATATCAAAGTGCTCAAGCCGTAATTACTCTACTACACGGAGCCCAAAATGTTGGCGACGAGATTTCTCCTCCGGTCCATGCACTATGCGCTATGGATGCTAATAGTTCTGGGAGCCTTTGCCGTTACTGACGTTGCCGCACAGGACGAGCCCCTTCCCTCAGTCGTTGCCGAGGGTGCTGAATTGGTGGAACTGGCAGCGGGCTACGGTTTTGTCGAAGGGCCGTCGGTCGATGCTGGCGGTGCGCTGTTCTTTACGGATCTGGGCAATGGCAGCATTAATGTGTTGAGCCCCGATGGCAATGCGAGCGTGTATCGCAGCAGTCGAGCCGATGCGGCCAACGGGCTAGCCTTTGATGCGCAAGGTCGTTTACATGCCTGTGAAGGGGGCAGTGGGCGCATCACGCGCACGGAGACGGATGGCAGTGTGACGGTGTTGGCGGCAGAGTTTGCGGGTGCGCGTTTTAACTCGCCCAACGATCTAGCGCTAACACGCGCGGGCGGTATGTATTTCACCGACCCTTTCTTTGGTTCGTCTGTCGCTCAGCCGCAGCCGGTAACGGGCGTTTATTATATTGGCCCAGATGGTCAGGTGGCATTGGTTGCGGGCGATTTAGATCGGCCCAATGGCATTGTGCTGAGCGCCGACGAGTCCGTGCTCTACGTGACGAACGACAACCCGGTGGGTGTCGGTGAAATATGGGCTTTTGACGTGGCGGCCGATGGTGCGTTGGCCAACAAGTGGCTCTTTGCTGCGGCCGCTCGTATTATGGACGGCATGGCGCTCGATGTCTTGGGTAATCTCTATGCGGCGAGTTTTAATCAGGGGAACAGCAGTGCGGGGCGCGGTGTTTGGGTCTTTGCCCCCAACGGAAATTCTATGGGCCTTATTGCCACGCCGGAGCAGCCGAGTAATTGTACCATTGCAGACGGCGGGCTCTATATAACGGCGAGTACGCGCGTGTTCGCCATTGATCTCCATATGGCCAATGTGGATGCTACGGTGCTACAGCAGCGAACGTGGGCGCAGATCAAAATAACGGGAGTTAAATAGTCTATGCTAGATATATCCTATTTGCAGCGCGGTCTCGACGCACTTAGCCGCGCACACGAGTTCGATTATTTTGCCGATGGGCACCGCGGCGGCGCGATCATTTCCGCCTATTATTTTTGCCGCGAAGAACAGGTGCCCACCGCGGCGGTCGACTGTATTGCCGCGCTTATCGATGAGCATTGGTCCGCTACGCCGCTCTGTGCGCCCTTTGCCGATGAGGCCCCTGATGCAGCGGGTATAGAGCAGATTATTGCGCACGTCGAGCGCAGCCTAGGCTCTTTGCGCCAGGCCGGTCATAATGTCATTTTGCCAGCGCTGGCGCTAAAGGCCTTTGCCGAGTTGCCCAGCGCGCTGACGCCTGCGCGCGTCGATGGCATCTGTACTATGATCGATTCTTTTACGGTGATGGATGCTGTGCCGTTGAGCATAGATAAGGATGTGCCGGACCTTTCTTCACCGCGGGCCTTAGCGCAGTTTAGTTTGCGCGAATTGCTCAAGTGCACGCGCTCCTTTGACGGTCATGGCCAGGGTTGGTCCGGACATTTGCTGACCTATGCTCGCGCCTTGCTCGACTTGCGCGCGCTGGGGCACGAAGAGTTGGCCGCGCACGCAGAATGCGACTTTAAGCTGTATATAAATCGCATTCGCATGGGGCCATTAACAACGGACAAAGTCTATAGCGAGCACGCCGAGAGCGCGGTGCGCCCGCATGAGCTAGCTTACTGGCAAAAGCGGCGTCAAAGCTCGCCGAGCTTGGGACATCTCTTCAAATACCCCTATGGTTTTTACGGGCTCGTGAGAATGGCGCAGGACGAGGCGCTAATAAACGAGTGTTGGCGCGAAGCGTATCGCATTTTCTAGAGCCGAGACTTTTATGTCCAACGAAATAAATGCCTAGCATTTTTTAAATACGGTCTGTATCGCATGTGGTATAGCGGTTCGGGGGCAGCGCCTCCGAGCGCGTTTTCACCTAGGCACGGCGCCGTTGAGTGGGCAGATGTTTTATAAAGGAGCGTTATTGGAATGAATTTCTCCGAAAAAGATGTGCTGGACCGCGCCGTCTTTGAAAAAGCACTACCACCGGAATGGCCGCACGATCTCGGTGCGCAAGTGCGCGAAAGCGTGCAGGCGTGTGGTCGCAAGCTGGTAGTGCTCGACGACGATCCGACGGGTGGGCAGACGGTACACGGTTTGCAAGAGCTGTTGATGTGGGACGCCGAGTTGCTCGAAAGAGAGCTGCAAGACGAAACATCGACGCTCTTTGTGCTGACGAATACGCGCAGCATGCCGAGCGAAATTGCCGCTGCGCACGTGGGGAAACTGGCGGAAGTATTGGCGGTAGCGGCGGCCAAGACGGGTCGCGACTTTGATGTGCTCGTGCGCGGAGATTCGACGTTACGCGGTCATTATCCGCTCGAGTTAGATGCTGTGCGCTCTGTATTCGAACGGCGTTTAGAGCAGAGCTACGACGGCACTATCCTCTGCCCGTTCTTTTTTGAGGGCGGTCGCCTCAGCGCCGGCGATATTCACTGGGTCGCTGAGGGAGAGCGCTTAGTGCCGGCGGCGCAGACGGAGTTTGCGCGCGATGCGACCTTTGGTTATCGCCGCTCCGACCTCAAGGCTTGGGTCGAAGAAAAAACGGGAGGTGCGGTGCGGGCCGAAGACGTTCTTTCCGTGCCGTTGGAGCTGATCCGCGGTGAGGGGCCAGAGGGGGTTTGCACACAGCTAAGCCAGATGCGACCCGGTTGTGTCGCGGTGGTAAACGCCGTTAGCTATCGCGATATACAGGTTTTTACGCTGGGTTTGCTCGCGGCGCAAGAGGCGGGACTGCGCTTTCTAATGCGCACATCGGCCTCGTTCGTCAAGGTGCGCAGTGGCGTAGTGGAACGCGCGTTGTTAACGACGGCCGAACTCTCTGAGCCCGTAGGACGCGGCGGTTTAGTGGCGGTCGGATCGTATGTGGACAAGACCACGCGCCAGCTTAATGTGGCGTTAGCCCTAGACGGTGTGGAGGGGATTGAGCTGGGGGTCGAAGCGGTGCTATCCGCTGCGCGAGACGATGAAATTGCGCGCGTTGCACGAGCGGCGGACACGGCTATTGCCGCGGGTCAAGACGCCGTTATCTATACCAGCCGTACGACGGAAACGGCGCAGGGCAAGGCGGGTGATTTGCATGTAGGTGAGCGTGTTTCGGCGGCGTTGGTGGAAGTGGTTGGCAAGATCGGAGCGCGCCCGCGCTTTTTTATCGCTAAGGGGGGCATTACCTCTAGCGACGTGGCGACGCATGGTCTGCAAGCGCGCAGTGTGAATATTCTCGGTCAGATCCTGCCGGGCGTGCCCGTTTGGCAATTGGGCGCAGAGAGTCGTTTTCCCGGCATGGCCTATGTGGTGTTCCCCGGCAATGTGGGGACGGACGAAAGTTTGGCGCAGGCTATTGAGAAGTGCCGGGGATAGCGCACTAAGCCAGTTTGCACATAGCCCTAACCAACATTCAGCTGGCGGGTCGTGGTGCTGCTAACACCTGAGTTCCGGTCCCCAGTGCGCGGCGAATTCATCGGCGTCGCAGTTAGAGAGGTTGACCAAGTTCGAGCCGCCCACATCGATTCGGTGCAGTTGACGTCGCTCGCCGACCTGAGTGTTGAAAACCAACTGCGAGGCATCCGGTGAGAAACTCGCTTACCAGGCTAGGAGGCCTGCTGGCGTCACTCTGCGCGGCTCGGTCGCATCCGCCCGCATGACGTAGATCGCCTCGTTGCCGTCCCGCTTCGACGTGAAGGTGATCCACTGTCGGTCGGCCGAAAATGCCGGGTCGTCACCGTCGGCATCCGTCGCTTCTAAGGGCCGCTGGTCCGTGCCGTCTGGATTCATTACGTAGAATCGCCGCTGACCATCCCGATCCGTTGTGAACACGATCCGCGATCCATCGGGACCGTAGGCGGATTCTACTTCGAAGGAGGGGTGGTTGCTCAGGGGGAGCTGGTTCGAGCCATCGCGGTCCATGGCGTGGATATCGGCCTTGCCGTGCCGCCGCGCACAGAAGGCGATCGTTCCGTCCGGCGACTAGGCCGGATGATCTTCTTCCCAATCCGGCGTGCGCGTCAAATATCGCATATAGTTAGTCGCTGGGCGACTCTTAGGCGATTGCTTTTTCCCACTGCTCGTAGAGCTCTTCAATCTGCTCTTCAATCGCGCGCAGTTCTTGGCTCAATTCATCGCCGACGTCGTGCTCGTTGGCTTCGTAAGCAGAGGTTAACGCCGCCTCAATTTCGTCTTTTTCTTCTTCGAGTATCTCCAGTTCCTCTTCGATATCAGTCTGTGCTTTAGCCTGTGCGTACGAAGGGCGTGCCGTTCTTTTTTCTAGTTGCTCTTCTGAGGTAACCTCTTTTTTCTTCTGTTGGCGCTCTGTTTTTTTTAGTGTCTGTTGTTCTTTTTTTTCCTTCTTCCGTCGCCAATACTCTGAGAAATTCCCCTCGTGATCCACGAGCGTTTTTTCGTCTACTTCGACGATGCGCTCGACGATGCGATCTAAGAAGTAGCGGTCGTGCGAAATCACTAGGATCGTGCCCTTAAATGCCTCTAAGGCGTTTTCGACGTGCTCGCGCGAGTAGATGTCGAGATGGTTGGTCGGTTCGTCCAAGAGCAGGAAGTTGACGTCGGCGGCCATGAGCTTGGCCAATTGCACGCGGCTCTTCTGACCGCCGCTCAAGGTGCCTATACACTGGTCCATATCCTGCCAGCGAAAGAGAAAGCGTGAGAGAATCGAGAAGGCGCGGTCTTTGGTCAAGCCGCGCTGCTGCTGCATCTCTGCCATGATCGTTCGTCCCAGGTCGAGCGTCTCGTGTTCCTGTGCGTAATAACCCAAGCGCACCTGCGGGCCAATGCGCAGGACGGGATGGTCCCAGGCCGCTTCTTGCACTATATCGCGAAAGAGCGTGCTCTTGCCGCTGCCATTGGCGCCGAGCAAGCCGACGCGTTCGCCGTAGCCGATGTGTAGATCGACGTTGGTAAAGAGCTCTTTGCCGCCGATTTCTCTGGTGTATTTTTTTAGTTCGAGCGCAATGCGCCCGCCCTTGTCGGCAGCGTCAAAACGCGGGTCGATGTGCTTTTTGTCTAGGTCTGGGCGCTCGATTTTATCCATGCGATCGATCATGCGCTCTTTGTTTTTTCGGCGTGTGGCGATGCGCGGGTCGTCGGACATCTGCCCCCAGCGCTCGAAGCGGGCGATCATACCCTCAAGGCGGCGGATTTCCTTTTGCTGGGTTTGGTACTGGGCTTGCTGTTGTAGTAGGCGTCGCTGTTTTTCCTCGCGATAGTACGAATAATTACCCGCGTATTCGGACATGGAGCGCGTCTCGATCTCCAGCGTGCGCTTTACTACTTGGTCGAGTAGATAACGGTTGTGCGAAACCAAAAGCACGGTGCGCGGATAGTCGGCGAGAAATTTCTCCAGCCATTCCAGACCGGCAAAGTCGAGGTGGTTGGCCGGCTCATCCAAAAGCAAGATATCCGGCTCTTGCAGCAAGATCCGAGCTAGGGCCAGCACGTTCTTCTCGCCGCCACTCAGTGCCGCTACGGGGCGCTCGCGCTTGGGAACTAGACCCAGCCCCGTCATGATGGTTTCGATCTGATGGGTATAGGTGTAACCACCGCGCTCCTCGTATTCGGCGGCTAGGGAGCCGTACTCGTCGAGCAGTTTTTGCTGTGCACTACCCGCCGTCGTGGCCATTTCCTGCTGCATGTGCTCCAGTTTTTTTTCCAAGAGTCGCAACTCGGCAAAAACGTCGAGCAATTCTTGGTAGACGCTGTTGCCCTCAGTGTAGTGCAGCTCCTGTGCGAGATAACCGATGGGGGTGTCGCGCGGGTGTGATAAATGGCCTTCGGTAATTGTTTCGAGCCCGGCGATGAGTTTGAGCAGGGTCGATTTTCCACAGCCGTTCTCGCCGACTAGGCCGACCTTTTCTCCGGCATTGAGTTTGAAGGAAATGCCTTCGATCGTCGGTTCGGACGAGTAGTATTTGCCAATTTTATTGGCTTCTAAGATAGTTGTCATAACGCGTATTCTCCGGCGCACAAAAAAGGCCGCGAGGTGATCCCTCGCGGCCTAAGCTATTGCTATATATACAATGATGCTACTACGGGCGTTGGTTCCTCAGATTATTTTGGACGGATTTCTCCCCTCTGAGGCGTAGGTGAAACCCGTGCGGCGGCTTATTTCTATGCCGACGCGTTCGGCGTCACTGAGCACGGATAGGACAAAGCTATCTATGCTGCCCGGCGTGCGGTTCTTATGATTGTATAGTGTTTTTGCGTCCATGTGGAAAAGGATAAGGAGCGGGGTAAAATAGTGTCAAGGTGAAATTTGTCAGTGGCCGTGTAAAAACGTAGTTTCCCCTGATGCATTGGCATCGATCTCAAACGGTTCTCTACGCCTTTCACAATGAAGAAGTAGCTCAGCGCCTGCGCGAGTTATGTCAGCGCTATGATATAATTGATGCCCACAATGTGCTAGCAGGTTTCTAATGTCTCCTACCCGTATTTTGTTCACGCTCTTTAGTATACTCTTACTCGCGGGTGTTTTTCTGCGCGCCGGGCTGACGCGCTCGTTGGTAGACGGTCTCTTTACCAACGAGGAAAAACGTCCGGTGACCTTGCGCGTGTGGGACTGGTGGAGCCCTTCGGCCAACGAGGAATACGGCGATTATTTCGCCGAGATTGAGCGTCGTTTCGAAGAGCAAAATCCAGACGTAGATATTGTCTACCAGATCGTGCCCTTTGGCAACTACGTGCAAAAACTCTCGACGGCGATGGTGGGCAATGCGCCGCCCGATGTATTTCAGTCTTCCGTCTATTGGGCCGAGGGTTTTTATCAGCGCGGCATGTTGCGTCCATTAAATGATCTGCTAGAAAAAAATCGCCACGCTGACCCGACACAACAAGTAGTCGAAGAGCGCTTTTTGCCTTCAGCTTGGCGCCACAATCAGTCTGCCGACGGCACGGTCTTTGGCATTCCGCAGATCATCGATGCCCAGTGCCTGATTTGGAACCTCGACATTTTAGAAGCGGCGGCGGCGACGGATGCAGAAATCCGCGCGCTCTTTGCGCGAGGCGAAGACGGCTCCGTCGACTACGAGCATATGCGTTTTGATGCCGTGCGCGACTGGGAGCACTTTCGCCGCTTGACGCAGAAACTGACCAAGCGCGGTGCTGACGGTGAATTAGAACAGGCCGGTTTTGTCATCCACGCCTACGGCGGCGGTGCCGGCATGTTTTCGCCGTGGCTGGCGGCCAACGGCGGGCGTTACCAAGATGCGATTGGCACGCGGGCTATGTTTGCCAGCCCACAGGGGATCGAGACCATGCGTTTTATGGCGCGTCTGTATTGGGAGGATAAAGTGTGCCCGCCTTTTAGACGCCAGATCTCTGATACTGAGCTTTTTCAGGAAGGCAAGGTCGCCTGTATGGTGGCGGGCACTTGGTCGGGCAAAGATATCATACGCAACACCTTGGGCTGGGGACATTTTGCCAAGACGGCCTTCCCGCCCGGACCCAGCGGTACAGGCGAGTACAAGACGATGACCTGGGGCAATATGCTCGTCGTTACCGAGCGCTGCCAGCAGGTGGATGCGGCTTGGCGTTACGTGCAGTTTGTCTGCAGTCTAGAGGGCAATCTGATCCGCTCGCGCACGCTGGGCTACAACGGGCCGCGCCGCGATTTTTACGAGACAGAGCAGTGGCGTAAGGCCATGGCCGAGCGGCCCTATCTATCGAATGTCAAAGAGATCTGCCTGGCGGGAGACAAGTTGCGCCACACCGAAATTATAGCCGTTAATCACCAGGCCAATCCCGTTATCGAAACGCTCCTTCTGCGCTTCCCCGAGATTGAAGCCGGCGAGGGGCCACAGCCCTCGGTGGAGGCTGCTCTACAAGAGGCAGAGCGCAATGTCAACGGCGTCTTTGACCGCTACAACGAACAAGTGCGGCGTTGGCGCGCCAAGCGGGGAGAGGGCTGATGCAAAAATTATTGCCCTACTTCTATATCGCCCCGGCCTTTGCCGTGACGATTGTCTTTAGCTTCGTTTCGATGGGGATCAGCCTATGGGCCAGTTTCCATCACTACGACGCCTTTGCCGGTGCGGCGGCCTTTGCCGGTCTCGACAATTATCGTCGCGCGCTCTTTGCCGACGACAGTTATTTCTGGCTTTCGCTACAAAATACGGCCTTTTACGTGGCGATGACCGTAGTCGGCGTGCTGTTGACGGCGCTGCCCTTGGCGCTGCTCTGCCAGAAGGCCAAGCGCTTTCAGGCGCTCTTCCGCACGCTCTATTTTTTGCCCAGTATTACGCCGGGTGTGGTGTTGGCGCTGGTCTTCTACCACCTCTTTGGGGTCTGGGGGCAGCTCTTGGACAATGCTTGGACGGCGCTACCGGCTCTGGCCGTGCTCGGCGTGTGGTCGGGGGCCGGCTATAATATGGTCATCTTCTTAGCGGGTCTGACGGAGATCCCCAATCACTTCTACGAAGCAGCCGAGATCGACGGGGCCAACAAGTGGCAGCAGTTTCGCCACGTGACGGTTCCCCTGCTGCGCAACACGCTGGTCTTCGTCAGCGTCATGACCATTATTGGCTCATTCCAAGTCTTTACATCGGTCTATATCATGACGCAGGGCGGGCCGGAGAGAAGTACCGAAGTCATCGCTTATACGATCTTCGTCAACGCCTTCGCCATTGCCGGGCAGATGGGCTATGCATCGGCATTGGCTTGGCTGCTCTTTGCGGTGGTTTTTGTTTTTGTATTTGTGCAGATGAGGGTGTTTCGCTCGCGGAGGATTTATGATGAGTGAGTGGTTGGCTGTGGCGAGGGTGAGCCGAAGGAGTGAGCCGAACGAAGGAGGCATGGGAAAAGGGAGTAGTGCAACTCGGCCCTGCGGACCTCAGACAGCACTGCTCTCTTTTCCCATACCCGCTCCGGCTCTTAGCAGCACTATCGTCATTCACCATTATTTTAAAGTTAGTAGAAGTCATCAACGAAAGAACCGATATGAGTGATAGGGGCTATGCCTCCTATCGCTCCCCCAGGAACAAACGATGAACAACCTATCTACCAAAGGCTCGCACTGGGCGCTCGTACTCATGGTCTTAGGCGCCATGATTATGGTCTATCCCTACGCTTTTATGCTGGGGTCTTCTCTGAAGACGCGCAAGGAGTTTGTCGAGGATCGCTCTAGTTTGATTCCCCCGCGCTATCAGCCGAGCGAGATATTGGCCGAAATGCGTGGAGAGACGAGTGCGCGCGACTGGCCCGGTGCCGATTGGCCGATCTATCAGAACTATGTCGATGCCGTGCGCTATGGTCAGATTGATCGCTATTTGGCCAATAGTTTTATCTATGCGGTACTCATTACAACGGCCCAGCTCTTTTTTAATGTGCTGGCAGCCTATGCCTTTGCGCGTATGCGTTTTGCCGGTCGCGATTTTCTTTTTTCGCTGCTGCTGGCGACGATGATGGTGCCGCCGGTCGTGCTGCTCGTGCCCAATTTTATGGTGGTGCGCGATTTGGGGCTGGTCGATACGCTGTGGGGCATTTTGTTGCCCGGCTTTGCCGGGGCCTTTGGCGTCTTTTTGTTGCGACAGGCCTTTATGAATATTCCCGCCGAATTGGAGCATGCCGCGCGCATTGACGGCTGCGGTTCGTGGGGCATTCTCATGAATGTCATTTTGCCGCTGTCGAAACCGGCGCTGATCACGTTGGGGCTCTTCACTTTTATGGGCTCGTGGAACATGTTCGAGTGGCCTTTGGTTGTGTTGAGCAATCAAGACTATTATCCGCTGACGGTGGGCTTGAGCTTTTTTCGCGCCGAGACCAGCTCCGACTGGCCGCGCATTTTCGCCGCTAGCGTGATGGGGGCCGTGCCGCTTATCGCGCTCTTTTTGTTAGCGCAGCGCTACTTGGTGGGTGGGATCAGCCTGAGTGGTATGAAAGCATGAGGGGCCGTTGACCTGTGCCGCTAACTATTCAGCCTGAGCGCTGAATCCGGAAGAAAAATCCAACCTGCAACTACAGGACTTTCCTCGTGCGAGACGAAAACAAACCCCGAGAGCAACTCGTTGCTGAACTACAAGTACTGCGGCAGAATACCACGGCGGAAGAAATCGCTGCGGTCAAACGCAGGCTGGCTGTAGAGCGTATACGGGCCGAAGCCATGGCCATGCGCCAGAGCGGTGATTTAGTAAAAATAATGGGCATGATGTGGCAGGAGATGGTGGGTTTAGGCATCGACATTTTCCGGCTCAATATCCGCTTTATGGAGGGAGATCAAAAGAGTGCCCGCATCGGCAGATCGTATTATACGATTCCCAATCCACGCAGATACGGCATTTCCTGGACTTCGCCACTATTAGTAGAATTCAACGAACAAATGACGGTGGGAGAGATTACTTCATCCGGGCCGAGAGATGAAAAAATAATCGCCGCCTGGCAGCGGGGCGAAGTGTTGTCGACCCTAGTTACAGCAGATGAGATAGCGCGACGCACGGAGTTCATGGGGAACTTCTGGGGTTTCGATCAGCCAATGCCATTGGAAGAAAACGAAAAAAAAGACGGCGTCCACATCTACGCGCCTTTCCAATACGGCATCGTCGGTTTTCGCGTAGATGCCATGAGCGAGGAATACCTGATAACTACTCGCGAATTAACGGAAGCGTTGTCGCTGGGATATATCCGCTATCTCGATTTTCAGCTTCTGGAAAATCAAAAAATGGACTTGGAAGAAAACCTGCGCCTGCTCAGAGATACACAGACCCAGATGGTCATGCAGGAGAAGATGGCTTCGCTGGGCGATCTGGTTTCTGGTGTGGCACACGAGATGAATACGCCATTAGGTGCCGTTGGCAGCATGCACAATACGCTGATGCGGGCGACGGATAAACTGCAAAAAACGCTTGTCGACCGCTTTCCCGATGCCTGTAGAGAAACCCCGTCAGTGCAGTCCGTATTTGGCATCATGGCCGAAGCCAATAGAGTGATAGCCGAAGGCATTGGCAGGGTAAGTGGAATCGTCGAAAGCCTGCGCAATTTTGCCCATCTCGACGAAGCCGAATTTCAATTTTCCGATGTACATGAAGGCCTTGATAGCGCGCTGACCTTATTGGCCGGCCAGATTGACGACGGGATCACCGTGAATAAAAGCTACGGCGACATAGAGCCGGTCTATTGCTCGCCCGGACAGCTCAATCAAGTTTTTATGCACCTGCTAAAAAACGCGTTGCAGGCAATTGAGGGCGTGGGGGAAATCGCAATCGCTACTTCTACCGTGAACGATTCCGTCTGCATCCACATTGGCGATACGGGCAAAGGCATCGCGCCGGAACGCTTAGAACGCATTTTCGACTTCGATTTTCACGCCAGCGGTCAACGCATGAAAATGGGTTTTGGTTTATCGATTGATTACAAAATAATTCAGGAACACAAAGGAGAGATTAGTATCGAAAGCGGGGTCGATAAAGGCACGGCCGTGTCGATTCTCCTGCCGTTGAGGAAAGTGGATCCGACATAACCTAACTCGACGTGCCGATCTATATTAAAAATAAATCTGGTTCTGAATAAGCAACCCAGTCTTGCTGCTCTCGCCGCTTACTTCGCGTGCGTTGGTATCGAAGATATGGTGGAAGATATTGGCCTGCACTTTTAGCGCGTGCCCTTCGATATACCAGTTTATGCCGCCTGTAAAAATCTTTGTCTGATCGTCGTCTGTGTCGGCATTCTCGTCGATGAGGTCAAAGCGGAATGCGGGCTCGATACGGCGATTTATAAAAAAGTAACCGCCCTGTACATACCACCCGCTTAGTTCGACTTCGCTTGCGGAGTCTCTCTTCATATAGAGATACTCGCTTTGAAGCGACAAGCCCTTGCGGTGATACGAGAGGTCGGCACCCAGTAGTAGACGGTTTTCTTTGCCGATATCCTCCAGCCCAATATCGTTTTGCCAGACGGTATTTAAGCCCAATGTCAAATGTTGCCCTAGGCCTTGGTGCGAGTCGCTCTTGCGTTTTTCGATCCAGCCGGCCGGTGACCACTCGATGCGCAGAACGCCTCCCGGGTCACCACTTGTCACCACCGTCTTGCCGCTAAAAGCTCGATCTGAATCGCCGGCCTGAAAACCATCCGAAAGCGCAAAATTATAGGCCAGTGCGCCGTTGGCGAATTTGCCGTGTAGCACGATATGCGGTGCGAAATATTTAAAAAAGCGCGCGCCCATATCGGCGACTGCAGGCCGGTCTACCAGCAAAAGGCGCGATGACGAGGTTAGTGTGCCACGCGAATAGGGCAGCTTGGCAAGACCCAACTGCAGCGATAGTGGATCGGAGAATTTATAGTCGACCAAAGCATAGCCGAGAATTATTTCGTTAGCTCGGCCCTTTTGGTCCCATCTATCTCCGGAGAAAGCAACAATATACAGTAGGTTTTTACGCGGTCGGCCGACTATCTCAAGGCGCGCGCGGCGCAAGTAGGCATCGGTTTCTGTTTCGTACCCTGTGCGGTCGGCACTGCGAATGATATCACCCGCAGCGAGCCGAGGCTGTAGGCGGACTTTAAACGAAACATTTTCATTGGCTCCGGCTTGAATACAAAACAACAATCCAACGATAGACAGCAGAAATAACAAAATGAAGGTCCTTTATTTGAAGCTTGAATTTACCTGTTTTTTGGTAGCGATTATCCGCTTTTCGAGACAATTTCTCCAACCATCAATAATATCTGGACTATAGAGCACTGACGAGCTAACATAGTGTGATACAATTCGGTGTCGTTGGCAATATTTTTGTCTATTCTTATAACCTGGAGGTTGCTTGACGTTGTTTGCGATCTGGCTCGAAGAACCGGCCTGCCTAAATATTGCCCTAGTGGGTGGTAAGGTAGCCAACCTCAGTCGACTGGCCGCTGCTTATCGCGTGCCCTCGGGGTTGTGTCTGACTACAACCGCCTATACGCAGTGGAATGAGCATGGGGAGGAGTGGACCGCTGAGTTGCGCGACCAATTAGCTGCTGCCTATGCGACGATGGCCCAACGCAGTTCAGTAGAACAACCCCCAGTTGCCGTGCGTTCCTCGGCCATAGATGAAGACGGTGGCGATGCTTCTTTTGCCGGTCAGTACGAAACCTATCTCAATATCGTCGGCGTCGATGCCATTGCCGACGCCGTGAGCCGCTGCTGGCAGGCCACGCGCTCGCCGCAGGTGCTCGAGTACCGCCGGCAAAACAATCTTCCGGTGGACGATATTAAAATTGCCGTGCTCGTGCAGCAGATGGTGCCAGCCGATGTCGCTGGCGTCGCCTTCAGCGCCAATCCAGTCAATAACAATCGCAACGAGATCGTGATTAATTCCAGCTGGGGTTTAGGTGAAAGTGTGGTCGGCGGCACCGTCAGCCCCGATGCTTTTGTCGTGAGCAAAAACGATTTACAGATCAACGAAACTCAGATTGCTGAAAAGCTGCGCATGACGGTCTCTCACGCGACAGGCACGCACGAGGTTGCGGTGCCCCGTTTTATGCGCACTCAGCCGACTTTAGATGACCATAAAACGCTAGAAATTGCCCGGCTGACCATTGCCCTTGAAGACGAGATGGGCTGGCCGGTGGATATCGAATACGCCTACCACGGCGATGAGCTATACCTACTGCAGTGTCGTCCTATTACCACCTTAGACTGAGAGGAACACTCTATGAGCGCTGCCCCCGTTGGGCCCCCCGAGCCCCAAGTAGTACCCATCCCCGCCCATTTTCCCGTCACTTGGGATGCACCAGAAGAAGAGCGCCTTCCCTGGCAAATGGACCCGATGCATTTCCCCGATGCGCAGTCGCGACTCGAAGGCGAGCTGTGGTGTAGCATCTATGAAGCGGGCATGAGCCCGGCCTTTGCCTCCTATGAAATGCCCGTGCGCGCCAAAGGTAAATTCATCAACAACTTCCACTACATGGCGATATTTCCGGTGGTGCCACCAGAAGAGATGGAAGCCCAGGGAAAGAAAGCCGAAGAAGCAATGGGTGGAACCATCGCCCGTCTCAAAGAGCGCTGGGAAGGCGAGTGGCTGCCCGAGATTAAAGAGCATCTGAATTTCTGGGAGTCGTACGATCTGCAGGGGGCCTCTCCACAAGAAATACTCGCCCACTACGACGAGACATTACAGCGATTAAACCGCCTATGGGATTTACATTTTCAGATCGTAGTCCCGGTGTATGTGGTCATGGGGCTTTTTGATGACCTCTACAAAGATCTCTTTGAAGACGAGGGTGCCTTTTCTTCTTATTTGTTGCTGGGCGGTTTTGACAATAAAACGCTCGAAGTTGGGCGCGCCCTGTGGGACTTGAGTCGCAAGGCGACCGCTGCCGACGTGCGCAGTGCGTTGGATAAAAATAGCGGCGATGAAGTTATTGCGGCATTGGAAAGTTCGGATGCTGGGCAGGTCTTTCTGCGCGAATTGCGCGCCTTTTTGAACGAATATGGCGAACGCGGACCGACGTGGAGCCTGTCTCAACCCAGTTGGATTGAAGATCCCATGCCCGTAGTTCAGAATTTGCGCGACTATATCGGGCAAGAGTCGGGTGATCCACATGTGAATTTGGCTAACCAGATCACCGAGCGCGAAGAGGCCCTGTCTAAGGTGCGCGCGCTTTTAGCCGGTTACCCGCAGCAGGCGCGCGACCAGTTCGATTTTTTATATGGAGCTTCGAAAACGGCGGTGGTGCTGACGGAAGACCACAACTTCTGGATCGATTTCAAAGCGAGCTACCGCGTGCGCTTAGTATTAGTTGAAGCGGGACGCCGCCTCGCTGTAGCCAACGTGCTTGCCGATGCCAATGATGTATTTTATCTAGGGGTAGACGAGGTGCGTGCCGCGCTCGCCGCCTTGCCCGCAGGTGACTTAAAGCAACGCGTAGTCGAACTCAAGGCCACGCTGGCACAGCATTCCGAACTACAACCTCCGTTCCAATTGGGCACAGACTACGGTCCGCCGCCCGACAGCCCGCTCTCACGCGGTTTTGGTCGTTTCTTTGGCACGCCGCCCGAGCCCTCGCAAGAAGAGGGTGTGCTCAATGGCCACGCTGGCTCGCCGGGCAAGGTGCGCGGTACCGCCCGGATTGTGCGCACGCTGGCCGAGGCAGAAAAATTAGAACGGGGAGATATACTGGTGACGGTGACTACGGCACCACCGTGGACGCCTCTCTTTTCGACCGCGGGTGCGATTGTGACCGATACCGGTGGCATATTGAGCCACTGTGCCGTGGTCGCGCGCGAGTATCGAATTCCCGCTGTAGTGGGCACGGGGGCGGCTACGCGCGTCTTTCGCGACGGCCAGATACTCGAGGTGGATGGAGATAGCGGCACCGTCAGCGTTGTCGAATAATACCCCAGCCCTTGGTTGGGTGCTGGTTGCGGTAGCACTGACGACGATGCTGGCCCCACTCAATTCGACGATGATCGGTGTGGCTTTGCCGCGTATCACCGGCGAGTTCAACGCCAGCTTGGCCGAGAGCTCTTGGCTCATCATTGCCTATTTAATTGCGATGGCTTCGCTACAGCCGGTCACCGGTAAGCTCGGTGATCGCTTTGGCTATCGCCGTCTGCTCTTAGGAGGGTTGGTTTATTTTGCTCTAGCCTCGCTGGGGGCGGCTACTGCTACTAGCCTACAGAGTCTGCTGTTTTTTCGCGTCCAACAGGCCATTGCGGGAGCTATTGCGCTGCCCAATGGCATGGCGCTAATGCGTCTGGTTGTACCTGTCGAGCAGCGTGGATCTCGTTTTGGGCTGGTGGGTTCGGCGGTCGTTTTGGCGGCTGCTGCCGGCCCCCCGCTCGGTGGTTTGCTCACCGAATGGATCGGCTGGCGCGCCATCTTCTATGTAAATTTATTGCTCATTGTTCCCGCTCTGTTCATTGGTTTTCGCGTTCTTCCGGTCACAAAGATTCGGAAGAATGAGCACCCCTTTGATCTAGTGGGTGCTGTATTGTTGCTCTGTCTACTGACGGGAGGTGCCTTTCTACTCATGTGGAAGGGCGAGCGAGATCTGCTCTGGGCTGGGGGAATTTGCGCGCTGGTCAGCGTCTGTTATTTCTTTTTAAAACGCGAGTGGCACCATCCCGATCCGGCCCTACAGCCGCGCCTCTTTCGCCACCGGACCTTTGCCGCCGTCAATTCCGCCATAGCGCTGAGCAATTTGGCCATGTATACGACCTTCCTGACGATCCCGCTCTTTCTGAGCGAGCGAGCCGGGTGGGACACGGCCACCATTGGTCTGGTGTTGGCGACCCTGTGGGCGCCGACGGTTGTCTGTGCTCCCTTAGGAGGGTATTTAGCCGATCATTGGGGGCGTCGCTGGCCGGTGAATATTGGTTTGGCGCTGCTGACCTTGGGACTTTTTACCCTTACTTGGATAGGCCCTCAGGTTGCGCTGCCTGTGCTGATAGGCGGTTTGGTCGTGGCCGGAATTGGTCTGGGGCTTTCGCAGGCGGGCATGCAGACGGCCGCCGTAGAGACGGTTTCGCAAAGAGAAGCCGGCGTCGCTGCCGGGCTGTTTTCTACCAGTCGTTATATTGGCAGCATCGTCGGTTCGAGTGTCCTGCCAACCCTGTATCTCACGGGTGGTATAGACGGCTTTGGCCGCGTCATGATTATGGTTGTAGTCGCATCTCTGCTCTCGGTTATCGCCAGTTTTGGCATTCAACAGTGGCCGCGCGAAAAATAAGCTGGTTCAGGTGCGCATGCCTGCTTTCGGGTTTCCCGGCGCCTTTACTATATGTGCTACGCGAGACTAAGAGAGCGTAGTAGATGTCACCATTTTGCCGTGTTTTGCATCTATCCTGTTGTATTCAATAGCACGATCTATCACTTCTAATAGGAGTCTTCTTCATGGGTTGTTATAATTCTGCTATCATCAATGCTCCAGCAGAAAAGGTTTGGGCCGCATTGCGCGATTTCCATAATCTTGACGCTTGTTCGAATGTCGCGCAAAAGCTCGACAAGGTCGGCGATACGCCCGGCAATCAAATTGGTGCGCAGCGCGTGATTAATGATGCTTTCCACGAAACATTGGTCGCCCTCGACGATCAGGCGCGCAGCTTCCGCTACAGTATCGACGACGGTCCCGGCGCTACGGCCAAGGACAATGTCGCTGGTTATATCGGCGAGGTGCAGGTTTTTTCTGTGACGGATGAGAACAAATCTTTCGTGTCGTGGGCCTCGTCATGGGAGAGCAGTGGCAGCGAAGATGTGGCTGCTTTTTGCAACCCGATCTATCAGGCATTGCTCGGCGATTTGAAGGCGACATTCGCTTAAAATAGCCTCTGAAGTGTGATTGAGCCCTACCAGATTATCTAGGTCTGGTGGGGTCTTTCTTGCCTTTAAAACGGAGCCCACTGTATACTGGGCATATAGGCAATACAAAAGTAGATGCTAATATCGAAGTGTGAATCTCCCCTAGTGCTATTATATTATAGGCACTAGAAAGTGAATAGGGGTCTGCCCCATTTTATAGCGGTTAAATCAACGAGATTATAATTATAGATGAGCGAGCTCGATAAACAGACCGATTTCGATCTGCGGCGGAAGCTACTACAGATGGAGATGCTGTACGAGATTGGCGTCGCACTCGGTGGGTCACTCGATCCCATTGAGGTTGCCGAAGAGATTCTCCAACGCGGCTTGGTGATGGTCGATGCCGGTGGTGCGGCTCTGCTCGTGCGAGACGGCGAGACGGCTCCCTGGGAATTAGCCGGTTGCGCTGGTTCTCAGATTGACACAACGGAGTTGTTCGCTCTGTGCGAGTTGGAGACTGCTTGGCAGCAGCGGCAATTAGTGCAGGGGGAGCGCAAGGCGGAAACGTGGCGATATCTCTGTGTTATACCCCTTATATCGCGCGATGAACTGAGCGGGTTGCTCGTAGTCGCCGATCGTGAAGAGCGCGGCGGACAGTGTGGGCCGTTTGCCGAAGAACATATGGCATTGCTGCAATCTTTTGCTGGCCAGGCCGGAACCGCATTGCACAACGCCCGTTTACACCGACGCCTTGGCGATACGTGTGAGCAGTTAGAACAGGCCCAGCGCAAGCTCGCGCAACTAGAACAGCTGCGTGCCCTGGGTGACCTGGCCGCTGAGCTGACTCATGCTATGCGCCATATGTTGGGGGTGATCATTGGGCGCGCCGATCTCTATCTCAGCATAGGAGGCGATCCAGCGCAAACTCTGCGCACGATTGTCGATACGGCAGAAGAAGGTCAGCAGTTGGTCGAGCGCATTCAGCGCAGCACTCGCTTAGGCGTTGGTCGGCGCAGAGACCCCGTCGATATGGTCGAGCTATTGGAAGAGGCGGTGACGGATACGCGTGCATGGGCTAGGCAGCGCGACGACGAGATAGACGTCGTCTGGCATATAGATATTCCCGCGCTGCCGACGCTGCAGGCTAATCGCACCGATATTAAAGAGGTTTTTGTGAACCTGCTGATAAATGCCTTGGAGGCATTGGACACAGGTGGCCAAGTAGGTGTTATTGCTTGCGCGTACGACGGGGGTGTAGAGATTTGTATTCGCGATAATGGGTGCGGTCTGTCGGACGAAGTGAAGGCGCGAATCTTTGAGCCTTTTTTTACGACAAAAGAGGAAACGGGCACGGGCCTCGGACTGAGTATTGTCTACCGGATTATCGATGATCACGGCGGCGAGGTTCTAGTAGATAGTGCCTTGGGTGAAGGGTGCACTTTTACTATCAGATTGCCTTTTGTTGCCGATGCACCTTCAAGAGATGAAGAAGATGTCGAAATCGATATTGATCGTTGAAAACTCGCTGGATTATCAGGAGCTGATGAGTGAAATTGTTGTCGCTATGGGCTATGAGGCGATCATTGCAGATAGGGCAACGGCGGCTTGGGAAATACTCGAGAAGCGAGAGGTTGCGCTGATATTGCTAGATATAAAGATGCCTTCGGTGCATGGGCATCTGTTTATGCAGTTCATTCGCAAACGCGGCAAGCTGATGCCGGTCATTGCTATTTCCGGCTTTCTGACGCCTGAGGTATTCGAATCACTGCGTGCATCCCAAATTGCTACGGTCATTGCCAAACCGTTTAAAGTGCGTCGTTTGACCGAGGAAGTCGCGCGCATATTCGAGACGGTAGCAGAGCAATAAGCGGTACTGATATGAATAAAAAAATAGCGGCGCTCGTAAATAACATACCCCTATTCTTTGGTTTGAAGCAGGCGGAAATAGCGACCTTTCTCAATATATGTAAGCTCGATACGTGGGAAATAGGTCAAATTCTATGTAAGCGCGATGCAGCGAGTCGGCGGCTGTTTATTTTGCTGGAGGGCAAACTAGATATTGTCGATTCGGGCGAGCGTTTGCTGGCGACGGTTACTCCGGTGAGCACGGTGGGAGAGATGGGTTTTATCAGTCGTCGACCGCGCTCGGCGACCGTGCGGGTCACCGAGACAAGTCAATTGCTGCAGGTCGAACATCACGACTTTGAGGATCTATTAGCAGACCATGTGGAGTTGCGTGCCAAGGTTTACCGCAATAGCATTCGGGTACTTGCCGACCGTCTAACGGATGCCAATGATCTGCTCACGCGATACAAAAAAATTGAAGAGGCGCGGGAGATCAACTTAGAGCAAGAGCGCGATAGTGACCTAAGTGCACTGGATTCTAACGCTGATATCGATACGGATGTTCATAAGAACGAGAATGCTGTAGAAGGAAGGGAAGAAGATCTTGTCGCAGCATATGTGTCGACGACGGGTCTCTCCGCTCCAGATGCAGAGCAGTTCATGAGGCTGGTCAGTGATTTTTATGAACAGCTAGACCTCAGCATTAATCAGGCGGGGTTGTCCGAAGATTGCCAGATTGCAGAGGCAATGCACGGCGATGGTTATAGCTATGCCGATCTCGAGTATGCCGTCCGCTGGACGGCGCGCAATATTCCCTCGGCGCGACATTTTAATATGGTGCGGTTGAGCATCGAAGAGGCATTCAAGGACCAATGGAATATCTAATTTTTCTGATGAATCGATACTGCGATTGATATGAGCAAACGCGAGCGACGGCAAAACGTAGAAGGCGGAGAAGTAGAGCGGTCTGAGCAACTCTCGCAGGAATTGCGCGAGACGGACTTTCTGCTAAACCAGAAGATCCTGCAATTGGAGACGCTGTATCAGGCGGGTCTCAATGTCGGATCTTCGCTAGAGATTGGGCAGATAGTCGACGAATTTTTGCCGCAGGCGATTGCCATGGTCGATGCGAGAGCGGGTTTTTTACTGCGTCGAGAACGCGGGCACCGAGAGCTAGTACTCGAAGACCAGACCAATATGAATAAGGAGCAGTTGGCACTGGCTAGCTGCGCACCCTTAGAGGGACTCTTGCGCACGTTGCTGCGCACCGGCAAGATGCTTGTGCTTGCGCCAGGTGAGCTTCCCGGTGCTTTGATCGATCGTCATATCTTAGCTGTGCCACTAGGTCGCGAGGGAGTTTTAGCCGTCCTAGATAAAGAGACTCGCTCAGGGGTGCAGGCCTTTAGCGAAGGGGATGTGCACCTGTTGGATTTGATCTGTCGGCAGGCGGGAGCGGCACTGGCAAATGCTCGTTTGTACCACGATATGGAAGAGGAAAAAAACCTCAACCAGAGTATTGTCAGCAGCATTGCCAATGGAGTAGTTTCTACCGATTTGCGCGGTCAGATTATGCGGGTCAACCCGGCGGTGGAACGGATCTTTGCCGACGAGGAAAAATTTATCGGCCGCTCTTGTGCCCAGCTTTTTCGACTGTCCGGTTGTAAGCATATTGCCACGGCCATACAGGCGTCGCTGCGCGACGGAGAGCATCGCCAAATAGATGCCGAAAACGAGCGTACTGGCTCGCTCAGCCTCAATGCAAAGATTAGTCCGTTGCTCGATGCAGATGGACAGGTGCAGGGGCTTGTAATAACCGTAGAAGATTTGACGGAGCACCATCGCATTCGCAGTATGTTCAAACAATATGCAACCGATCAGGTAGTCGATCTGCTCTTAGCTGCCGACTCGCCCCCTGCGTTAGGCGGTGAGAACCGCGAGGCAACCGTTCTCTTTGTCGACTTGGTCGGTTCCACGAAATTGCTCGATGAAGTAGGTGCCGAGAAAATGGTGCACCTGCTCAACGATTGTTTTACTCGTTTGGTCGATATAGTTTTTCGCTATAATGGAACCTTGGACAAATATATTGGCGATGGTTTTCTGGCGGTATATGGGGCGCCAGTGGCCTTTGATGACGACGTGGAGCGCGCCGCTCATAGCGCCATGGATATTCGCGAAGAGATGAAGCGCTTTAACCATGCCAACCAGATAGATTGGGGAATTAAGGTTGGTCTCAGTCGCGGTTTGGTGACGGCGGGCAATATCGGTTCGCTGCGGCGGATGGAGTATACGGTCATTGGACCGATGGTCAATTTGGGGGCGCGTTTATGCGATCGAGCGCGCTCTGGACAGATCCTGGTGGAGAACAGTGTATATGAGGCTTTGCGCGAGAAACTAGACTTTTTATCCGAGGGCTATCAAATATTTAAGGGCATCCGTGAGCCGGTAGAGATTTACCAACTCATCGGCCTTCCGGGGACCGGTGCACGGTTGGAAAACAGCAAAAGGGAGTTAGTGATGGCGGAAAAACCTGCAAAGGTTGATTTGGATATTCCCATGGTCCCAGATATGGAACTAACGGCGACCCATACGGCGGAAGCTGTGGGCCATTTTATGGGCTTAGACGAGGAAAAGATTGAAGAGGTCAAGATGGCGCTGATCGAAGCCTGTATCAATGCCATCGAACATAGCCAGAGTAAAGATGGTCGTTTGCATATCGATTTCGACGTCAGCGATAGTGCGCTTACTATCGTCATTTCAGATCGAGGGCATGGGTTTGAAGTCGATGCCGTGCGCGATAAATTGCGCCAGCGGCGCGAGAGCGGTCAGCGCCAGCGTGGATGGGGGTTGCAGTTGATGGAAGAATTGATGGATCGGGTCGAATTACAGTCCGATTCCAACGGCACGACCCTAACGCTGGTTAAAAATCGCTAACAAATGCGTAGAAGAATGGAGAGACGATAGATGAACGAAACTCTGCAACTGCATGTCGAACGCCTTGAGACGGTGGGCGTGCTGGATGTGAGCGGTTATATAAATAATGTTGGTGGAGAGCATATTGCCGATGCTTGTAATGGTATTATTGACGAGGG
>JBLHGI010000040.1:0-25924 GCA_047616505.1 Planctomycetota bacterium | reverse complement strand
CCTCAATCTGACGATTCGTAACCCAACCGGGCTCCAACGCCTTCAAACCGTATTCACCAAAGGAAACCATGTCCCCTCCCTTGGTCTGTCCGCGCATGCGGCCACGAGACTGCTTCCTCCACTTTGCTTTTTTGGGCATTAACATGGTATAGGTTCCCTTTGTTCTCTAAGCCTTACTGGTAACGGCATCGTCCGCTACGACTTCGCCAAGACAAATCCACACTTTTACACCCACTGTTCCAGAGACCGTATAAGCGGTTGATTGTGCATAATCGATATCGGCGCGAAGCGTGTGTAGCGGCACGCGACCGGCCGGTTCTGAGCGCTCACGACGCCCCATTTCTGAACCGCCAATACGGCCAGCGCATTGGATGCGGATTCCCTCGGCGCCCATGCGCATAGTAGAAGCGACAGTTTTTTTCATGGCGCGACGAAAAGAAACTCGCTGCTCCATCTGTCGAGCCAAATTGTCCGCCACCAATTGCGCGTCTAATTCGGGCTTCTTTACTTCTTGTATGTTGAGCGACACATCTTTACCCGTGAGCTGCTTCAATTCGTCACGTAGTTTATCAACTTCTGCACCACGGCGACCAATCGCAATACCCGGACGAGCCGTATGCACTTCAACAGTCACACGCTTAGGCTGCCGCTCTATATTGATCCGTGAAACACCGGCACGCATCAGACGCTGCTTGACGTAACGACGCAGCATCTGATCCTCGTGGAGCAGTTCGGCAAAGTCTTTCTCGGCAAACCAATTCGAGCGCCAGCCCTTAATGACACCGAGTCGAAAACCATATGGGTGAGTTTTCTGTCCCAAAAAAGAGCCCCCTAGTTGACCTGGTCGCTAACGACCACAGTAAGATGACAATGGCGCTTTCGAATGCGGTCGGCCGAACCGCGGGCGCGTGGGCGGATGCGTTTTAGATCTCGCCCTTCATCGGCATAGATAGCCTTTACATAGAGATCTTCCGCATCTACCGGATTCTCATCGTCCTTATTCGTGCCATTTGCGATAGCTGACCGCAGCGTCTTTGCGACATCACGCGCAACAGGCCGTGGAGAAAACCGCAAAATGGTCAACGCTTCTTCAACCGACTTACCACGCACCAAATCAATGAGCTGGCGCATTTTCGTAGCCGGGATACCGACTTGTTTAAGTATAGCTTTAGCTTCCATAATCCTTTGCCCGCCTCTCAGCGCACCCGGCTACCGCGTTCAGTGAGTTTACCGCCATGCCCGCGAAAAGTGCGAGTGGGAGAAAATTCGCCGAGCTTGTGACCTACCATGTTTTCAGTTATATAGACCGGAATGAACTTGTTGCCATTATGGACAGCTAGTGTATGACCGACAAAATCCGGTGTAATAGTAGAGCGTCTCGACCAAGTTTTGACGACACGTTTGCCGCCTGTTCGATTAAGTTCCTCTACCTTTTTTTCCAAGTGGGCATCAATAAAGGGGCCCTTTTTGACCGATCTAGGCATCTACTAGTTCACTCCTTCTACTTCGATTTGCGCCGGCGCAGAATCAGGGCGTCCGAGCGGTTCTTGTGCTTGCGCGTTTTGTATCCCTTCGTGGGTTTACCCCACGGAGTCACCGGATGGCGACCACCGGACGTTTTACCCTCACCACCGCCGTGCGGATGGTCAACGGGGTTCATAACAACTCCGCGCACCTTGGGACGCCTGCCCAACCAACGCGAACGACCCGCCTTACCCAACACGACATTACCATGTTCAGCATTGCCAACCTGGCCGAATGTAGCCATGCACTCAACAGAGACCTCGCGAATTTCACCGGAAGGTAAGCGCAATTGGGCGCGTCCATTTTCACCGCGCCCCAGCAGTTGTACTTCCGTGCCAGCACTGCGCGCCAATTGACCACCAGCACCAGGCTTAAGCTCCACATTGTGTATCGTTGATCCCAATGGGATATTCGAAAGAGGCATTGCATTGCCGGCGCCTATTGGTGCTTCAGGACCGGCTATAACCGATTCTCCTACATTTAACCCCGCAGGAGCTAAGATATAGCGTTTATCACCGTCAGCATAGAAAATTAAGGCAATAAAAGCAGAACGGTTTGGATCATATTCAATCGTTGCAACTTTACCCGGCACACCAATTTTGTTGCGCTTAAAATCAATCTCGCGATAGCGACGCTTATGACCGCCGCCGCGATGGCGCATAGTCATACGGCCTTGATTATTACGCCCACCGGACTTATGAACAGCACCGCGTAGGAGCGATTTTTCAGGACGACTGGTGGTGACTTCGTCAAATGAATTGACAGTTTTGTAGCGCAGCGTCGGTGTTATTGGTCGGAACTTCTTGACTGGCATAATAGTTACCTAACTCACCCTATACGTTTTCTACAACTTCAATAGAGTCACCGGCTTTAAGCGTGACATACGCTTTTTTCCAACCAGCCCGCTTCCCGGAATATAGACCCTGTCTCTTGGGTTTACTTGGCACTTTAATCGTGCGCACTGACACCACGCTCACGTCAAAAATGCTCTCAATGGCCTGCCTAATCTGTACCTTATTGGCATTCGGATGCACGCGAAAAGCATATTTATTGGCTTCGCGTAATATCGTAGCTTTTTCGGTAATGACAGGCTTCAGTATAATCGAGCGATGATTGCTCACTTGATTTCCTCCTAAGCCTCTTCCGCAGTGTGGTGCTCTACGAGCTTATCCAACGCCTGCCGAGTGAAAAGGACAACATCGGCAGCGATTACATCATAGGTCCCCAAAGATCCCACATGGGTAGTATTAATGCGTCGGATGTTGCTACTAGATTTGACGAGGGTCGAAGCATTCTCAGGCGTTACAAATAACACCTTTAAGTCATTCAAGCCACAAGCGTCAATTACCCCTTTGAACGACTTAGTACTCGGCTCTGCAAAGTCAAAATCATCTATAATTTTGACCTGACTATCATTGCCCTTCAGGGTCAAAGCCGAACGAAAAGCCAAACGCTTGAGAGCTTTGGGTAATTTTTTGTAATAAGATCGAGGTTGGGGACCAAAAGCGACACCGCCACCGCGTATGAGAGGAGAGCGATTTGAACCTCTACGCGCTCCCCCTGTACCCTTCTGACGATGGTGCTTTTTGCTCGTGTATGCGACCTCGGAACGCGTTTTAACCTTAGCAGTACCCTGGCGCTGATTTGCCTCGTAGGTTACTACCGCACGGTAAAGGGCATACTCGGAAACTTCAGCACCGAACAACTCGTCCGGCAACTCAACCGATCCGCTTGCTTTACCCTCTGTATTAAGAACTTCGATCTGTGCGCCCATTTGCTCTATCAAACCTTAATGTCAATGCCAATGCCGGCAGGCAAGTCCAACTTCATCAACGCGTCCACAGTTTGCGGTGTCGAATCATATATATCGATCAGGCGTTTGTGTACGCGCGTCTCGAACTGCTCGCGCGATTTCTTATCTACGTGGGGACCGCGCAACACCGTATAGATGCTGCGAGAAGTCGGCAGCGGCACGGGTCCCGCAATGCGGGCCCCGCTTCGCTTAACCGTCTGTACGATCTCGTCCACGGACCTGTCCAGCGCTACATGGTCGTAGGCTTTCAGGCGAATGCGAATTCTATCAACAGCCACTTGGCGTGTCTCCCAGAGTTAATTTACTCAGTGTCAGTGATCTCGATGACCACGCCCGAACCGATCGTGCGACCACCTTCGCGGATAGCGAAACGCAAATTGGATTCGACGGCAATGGGCTGAATCAGATCGACTTCCATCGTTATATTATCCCCGGGCATAACCATCTCAGTACCTTCGGGCAAAGCGATGGAACCGGTAACGTCGGTCGTGCGGAAGAAAAACTGCGGACGGTATCCCGTAAAGAAAGGCTTTTCACGACCGCCCTCTTTGCTCGTCAACACGTAGACCTCAGCCTTAAACTTGGTGTGCGGAGTGATCGTACCAGGCTTGCAAACGACCATACCACGCAACAACTCTTCCTTTTCAACACCGCGCATAAGCAGACCGACATTGTCACCTGCTCGACCTTCATCAAGTAACTTGCGGAACATCTCAACACCGGTGATCGTCGTTTTGCGAGTTGCTTTGATACCGACGAGTTCGACTTCTTCGCCGACCTTGACAATACCGCGCTCTATACGACCCGTTCCAACGGTGCCACGTCCCTGAATGCTGAAGACATCTTCAATCGGCATTAGGAAAGGCAAGTCGATGGGGCGATCCGGCAGCGGAATCCACTCATCAACGCTATCCATTAATTGCTGGATAGCAACCGTGCCCGTCGGTCCATCATTGCCTTCAAAAGCCTGTAGGGCTGAGCCGCGAATAACGGGCGTATCATCACCTTCAAAACCGTACTCGCTAAGTAATTCGCGCGTTTCCAATTCAACCAAGTCGAGTAACTCTTCATCATCAACCTGGTCAACCTTGTTCAGGAAGACGCAAATACGAGGAACGTTGACCTGACGAGCGAGCAAGATATGCTCACGGGTCTGAATCATCGGACCATCGGCGGCGCTAACCACCAAGATGGCACCATCCATCTGCGCAGCACCCGTGATCATATTCTTGATATAGTCAGCATGTCCAGGGCAATCGACATGAGCATAATGACGGTTCACCGTCTCATACTCCTGGTGAGACACGTTAATTGTTACTCCACGCGCCTTTTCTTCTGGTGCGTTGTCAATATCGGCGATATTCTTAGCCTCGGCCAATCCCTTGCTAGCCAGGTACGCCGTAATGGCCGCTGTAAGAGTAGTCTTGCCGTGGTCGACGTGGCCGATCGTGCCGATGTTTACGTGAGGCTTATTGCGCTCAAATTGTTCCTTGGCCATTTTCTCCGATCCTCTCCTTGTGCGTTAATAGCTTTGTGCTGGTCTATTTTTCTTTTCCGTTGACTTTAGCGATAATTGCTTCGGTTATATTGCGGGGCACTTCACTATATTTGGCGAATTGTAGCGTAAAAACTGCACGCCCCTGGGTGAGCGAACGCAAGCGCGTCGCATAACCAAATGTTTCGCTCAAAGGAATAAATGCCTTTATAACTTGGGCGTCAGCCCGAGGGTTCATGCCCTGCACTTCGCCTCGATGCGAGTTCAAATCACCCATGACATCCCCTAAATACTGTTCGGGGACCACTACTTCGAGATCCATGATGGGTTCCATCAAAAAGGGATCAGCGTTAGCTGCCCCGTTCTTAAAACCCATCGAGCCAGCAACCTTGAAAGCCATTTCAGATGAGTCGACCGCGTGGAAAGAGCCATCGACTAAAGTCACCTTAACATCTTCAATAGGATAACCGGCAACGGGCCCTACCCCCATCGCTTCGGCCATACCGTCGCGTGCCGGATTGACATATTCTTTCGGTATACTACCACCCACTACTTTGGATTCAAAAACGAACCCGGTTCCCGGTTCGCCTGGTTCAACCTCCAGCTCCACATGGCCAAACTGACCGCGTCCACCCGACTGGCGAATAAAACGCCCCGTGCCATGTGCCGGCTTGCGCAAGCCCTCTTTGTAAGCGACCTGAGGCTGACCGACATTGGCTTCTACTTTAAACTCGCGAAAGAGACGATCAACTAAAATCTCAAGGTGCAACTCACCCATTCCCGACATAACGGTCTGAGCAGTCTCGTCATCAACGCGTACTTTGAAGGTGGGATCTTCTTCACTGAGCTTAGCTAATGCAACATGTAACTGCTCTTGATCCGCACGTGTCTTAGGCTCAATAGCGACATGTACAACCGGCTCAGCAAACTCAATTACTTCAAGGACAATTGGGTTTTTCTCATCGCATAAAGTATCGCCTGTAGTCGTACCCTTCAAGCCGACCAAAGCCACAATATCACCAGCGTAGGCTTTTTTCAACTCGGTGCGATCGTTGGCGTGCATCTCGACCAAACGGGAAACCCGCTCCCTCTTTTCGGTCGTGATATTATAAATGTAGGAACCAGCCTCCACCACGCCCGAGTAAATCCGAGCAAAGGTCAAACGACCCACGAAAGGATCGGTCATCACTTTGAAAGCCAGAGCGGCAAAAGGGGCTTCATCCTTAGACAAGCGGACGACTTGCTCTTCTGAATTTTTCAAAGTCCCCACCGTCTCACCAATATCGGCTGGCGAAGGCAGGTAATGAAGGACCGAATCAAGGAGGTGCTGCACGCCCTTATGCTTATAGGCACTACCACAGGCAACGGGCACCGTTTTGAGTGCAATTGTGGCCTGACGCAGTGCGGCGCGAATCTCTTCGGGGCCAATCTCTCCGCCTTCGAGAAATTTCTCCAAAAGACCATCATCGAATTCAGCGACCGCATCGAGCATCTTTTCGCGGTATTCCATCGAGATTTCCATGAGATCATCCGGAATCTCGCCCTCGAAAAACTTTGCCCCGTCGGTCGATTCCTCAAAGGTGATCGCAATCATTTCAATGAGGTCAATCATACCATTAAAAGTTTCGCCCGTGCCTATGGGCAACTGGATCGGCACAAAATTACTACCTCTCAGACGATCGCGTAGCATGTCTAGGACTTTGAAAAAATCGGCCCCATTACGATCCATCTTATTAACAAAGGCGATGCGCGGAACGTGATACTTGTCCGCCTGACGCCATACCGTCTCAGATTGGGGTTCCACTCCACCTACAGCACAGAAAACACCGATGGCCCCGTCGAGGACGCGTAGCGAACGTTCGACCTCAGCCGTAAAGTCCACATGTCCAGGCGTGTCAATGATATTGACTCTGTGGCCTTTCCATTCACAAGCCGTAGCGGCCGATGTAATCGTAATACCGCGCTCACGCTCTTGCTCCATCCAGTCCATCGTAGCGGTGCCATCGTGGACCTCGCCCATCCGATGCAAACGACCCGTATAGAACAGGATGCGCTCTGTCGTTGTGGTTTTACCCGCATCAATATGAGCGGCAATACCGATGTTACGCGTATTTTCGAGCGGAAATTGACGTGCCATTACCCGTATTTGCCTCTTTAGAATCTGTAGTGCGCGAAAGCCTTATTGGCTTCGGCCATGCGGTGGACATCATCGCGCTGACGGACAGCGCCGCCTTCACCTTTAGATGCTGCAATAAACTCGTTGGCCAAGCGCTCGGCCATCGTTCGCTCAGAGCGACTGCGGGCAAAGCTAATTAACCAGCGAATCGATTTTGCTGTCCGTTCGTCCGGTCTAACTTCAACGGGAACTTGATAGGTCTGCCCACCGACGCGGCGCGATTTGACCATGACCATGGGCTTGGCACCCTCTAGCGCCTTCTGAAAAATATCGATAGCACTTTGACCAGCGCGCTCTTCAACTAACTCTATCGCGTCATAAAAAATTCGCTCGGCGACGCTACGCTTGCCTTGTTTCATCAAAGAATTGATAAAACGAGCAGCTAAAATATTACCGTATTTAGGATCGGGAAGTAACTTGCGTTTAATTGCTTTTTTGCGACGTGACATAATTGATTCCTCTTATCAGCCCTTATCCGGCTTACGAGCACCGTATTTAGAGCGACTCTGCTTGCGGTCAGCCACGCCGGTGGCATCAAGAACGCCGCGCACAATGTGGTAGCGAACACCAGGACAATCCTTCACTCGACCACCACGCACCAAAACGATTGAGTGCTCTTGGAGCGTATGCCCCTCACCGGGAACATAAGCCGTGACCTCGATACCTGTGGTCAGACGCACACGCGCCATTTTCCGTAGGGCTGAGTTGGGTTTCTTCGGCGTCGTAGTAAAAACGCGCGTGCAAACCCCTCTGCGCTGAGGGCAATTTTCCAACGCCGGCGCATCGTTCTTTTTCAGCGTCTTCTTGCGGCCCTTTCGGACCAACTGGCTAATTGTCGGCAAGGACTATTCTCTCCGTTGATTACACTTAAATAGCAAACTTTAAAATTAGATGTGTACGATATAACTGTCAATACTTTATTCGTCTAAAACACTGGTTTCTTTACCGGCCGCGACCCTTTCGAGCCCATTTGAAGCCCCAGGTTCACTATTTTCCTCATCCGTAAGATCTGCATAGCCCGCTTCGCGGTAAATATCAGACCCCGTACCTGCTGGAATTAGACGACCGATAATGACATTTTCTTTCAAACCACGCAGAAAGTCGACCTTACCCTGGACAGCCGCCTCTGTGAGTACGCGTGTGGTTTCCTGGAATGAAGCCGCCGAAATAAAGCTATCTGTGCGCAAAGAAGCACGAGTAATACCCAGCAAGATGGGTTGGCACGTGGCTGGGTCACCCCCTTCACTAAGGACCTTCTCATTTTCCTTATTGAAGCGAACTTTATCCACTTCCTCACCTTCTAGAAAGTTTGTATCCCCGGGATCAATGATCTTCACCTTCTGCAGCATTTGTTTAACAATTACTTCGATATGCTTGTCATTGATCGCCACGGCCTGCAAGCGGTACACATCTTGTATCTCATTTACTAGATATTCCTGAACTTTATGCGTACCCTGCACCTTGAGAATATCGTGTGGGTTAACCGAACCTTCTGACAAGCGCTCACCCGCAACCACTCGATCTCCTTCGTGCACGCGCATATGCTTGCCGTAGGGCACGAGATACTTCTTCTCGTCCCCATCGGGCGACGTAACGATAAGTTCGCGGTTACCACGCACAACCCCGCCAAAGCGCACTGTGCCGTCAATTTCAGATATGACGGATGGCTCTTTGGGGCGACGCGCCTCAAAGAGTTCGGCAACACGCGGCAAACCACCAGTGATATCACGCGTTTTTGAGCGTTCGCGCTGGATTTTCACCAACACTTGACCTGGTTGGATATCAGCATCATCAGCAACAAGTAAACGAGCCCCAACGGGGATATGATACGAACGGGTCCCACGTTCTTCACTCGTAATCTCGATAAGCGGATTGAGGGTGCGATCGCGCTGTTCTACGATGGTGCGCGTGCTCATGCCCGTAGTTTCCTCAAACTCCTCTCGCATCGTTACGCCATCAATAATATCAACGAAGCGCATCTTACCGGAGCGATCAGAAACAATACTATTGCTATAAGGGTCCCATTCGTAAAGCACAGAATCTGGCTCGACATCCTGCTTGTCTTGAACCTTGAGCAATGCGCCGTAGGGTGCATTGAAACGCGCCCGTACCCTGTTCTGCTCATCCAGGAGTTCAATCTCGCCATTGCGGCCCAAAATGGTCGTGCCTAAATCTGGATTTTCAACAGTATCGACATTGACGAAATTGACGCGCCCCTTACGGCGTGCAAGGATCTGCGTGTTCTCCGCAATACGGCTGGCCGTACCGCCAATATGGAAGGTGCGCAACGTCAACTGCGTCCCAGGCTCACCGATACTCTGTGCAGCCACAACACCAACGGCTTCACCAATATTGACCAGCTTGCCCGTAGCCAAATTTCGACCATAACACTTGGCGCATACACCGCGATCGGACTCGCAGGTAAGCACCGAACGGATTAAAGCTTCCTCAGCACCAGCCTGGGCGATTTGATTGGCATCATCTTCTTCAAGAAGTTGGCCGATTTCCATCACCACCTCGCCATCTGCATCGACGACGTCTTCCTGTAGGACACGACCGACAATGCGATCTGTAAGCGGCTCTATAATTTCTTCACCATCTTTGAGCGCAGCAACCCAGAGTCCCTGACTTGTACCACAGTCAATCTCACTAATAACTACGTCCTGAGCCACGTCGACCATCCGTCGCGTCAGATAACCGGCCTCGGCCGTCTTGAGCGCCGTATCAGCTAAGCCCTTACGTGCACCGTGAGTCGAAATGAAATATTCGAGTACTGATAACCCCTCTTTAAACGAGGCGATGATCGGCGTTTCGATAATTTCTCCAACGGCACCCGTCAACTTTTTTTGCGGCTTATTCATCAACCCGCGTATTCCACCCAATTGCTTAATTTGGTCTTCGCTACCGCGCGCGCCAGAATCTTTCATCATATAGACTGAATTAAACCCATCCTCAGCGGATTCTAGCGAAGCCTGCACGGCTTTCGAAACGCTAGAGGTCGTATGGGTCCAAACATCGATTATTTTGTTATAGCGCTCACCATCGGTGATAATACCGTTGGCAAACTGGTCGCGAATTTTTTCAACTTCTCCAAGAGCCTCGTCGATTAGAGCAGTTTTAGCTTCGGGCACGACTACATCATCAATGGCAATACTAATACCCGCCATAGTGGCATAGTAATAGCCGACCTTTTTTAGATAATCGACAAATTCCGCAGTGCGCCGATTGCCTAACAGGCGATGCACATCGGCCGTAATCTTCTTAATGTCGCCCTTGTCAATCGTGCGGTTAATATAACCGAGTTCCTCAGGCATAGCCTCATTAAAAATGATACGCCCAACCGTAGTTTCGATTATCTCACCGACTATACGCACCTTTATCGGCTGATGCAGAGTGATTCGCTTGCCTTCATAAGCCGCTTGCGCTTCTGCTTCGCTCGCAAAGCGACGATCTTCTTTACTCGCCTCGCTAAAACGCACCTTAGTTAGGTAGTAGCTTCCCAACACAATATCCTGCGGGTTATCCATAACAACCGGTTCGCCATCAGCCGGCTTGAGGATATTGTTAGCAGCCAGCATCAATAGACGTGCCTCAATCTGAGCTTCGAAAGATAGCGGCACATGCACAGCCATCTGATCCCCGTCAAAATCAGCGTTAAAAGCAGCGCAAACGAGAGGATGCAGACGAATAGCTTTGCCTTCCACTAACATCGGCTGAAACGCCTGGATACCAAGACGGTGCAAAGTCGGAGCACGATTGAGCATAACGCAGTGGTCCTGGATAATCTCCTCGAGAATATCCCAAACTTCCGGCCGTTCACGCTCGACCAACTTTTTGGCACTCTTAACAGTCTGCACGAGCCCTTTTTCTTCTAACTTCTTTATAACAAAGGGCTTGAATAATTCCAGCGCCATACTTTTGGGCAGACCACACTGATGTAGTTTGAGAGCAGGCCCCACGACGATGACGGAACGCCCCGAGTAATCTACGCGCTTCCCAAGTAGATTCTGGCGAAAGCGGCCCTGCTTGCCCTTGAGCAAATCGCTGAGCGACTTGAGAGATCGATTACCATCACCACGCACTGCACGTGAACGCCGACCATTGTCGAAGAGTGCATCGACAGCCTCCTGCAGCATTCGCTTCTCATTGCGTAAGATTACTTCGGGAGCCTTAATCTGAATGAGCTTCTTCAGCCGGTTGTTGCGGTTGATAACTCGACGATAGAGGTCGTTGAGATCAGAGGTCGCAAAACGGCCCCCCTCTAGGGGGACTAGCGGCCGGAGGTCCGGTGGAATAACCGGGATATTGTCGAGAATCATCCACTCGGGGCGATTTTCAGACTGGCGAAATGCTTCGACAACTTTTAGACGTTTTAGAGCTTCCTGTTTGCGCTGAACCGAAGTTTCCATACGCACCTGTGTGCGCAACTCAGCTGAGAGCTCTTCGATATCGATCCCAGCCAATAAGTTCTTAATTGCCGGCGCTCCCATATCGACGATAGGATCGTATCCCTCTTCCTGTAAGTCGATGAGCTCGTCTTCTGTAAGCAGTTGAAAACGCTCTATATTGGGCGCATCCTGAGGGTCGGAAACTACATATGATTCGTAGTATAAAACCCGCTCCAAATTCCGCATAGAGATATCGAGTAACGCACCAATGCGTGAAGGCAATGACTTAAAATACCAAATATGCGAAACGGCCACGGCCAATTCGATATGACCGAGGCGTTCGCGCCGGACTTTGGCCTGCGTAACTTCTACACCACAGCGATCGCATACTACACCGCGATAGCGTATGCCTTTATACTTGCCGCAGTGGCAATTCCAGTCCTTGACCGGACCAAAGGTCCGCTCACAGAACAGGCCATCGCGCTCGGGTTTAAACGAACGGTAATTAATAGTTTCGGGTTTCGTCACCTCTCCATGCGACCAAGCACGAATCGTATCGGGCGAGGCGAGTTGGATGCGAATCGAGTCGAAATCTGTCGGTTTTTTTGATAAACTAGCGGTCTTTAACACAGGAGCCCCCTTTGCGTATAGACCAGACCTTGCGGATCCGCTTCATTTAATAAGTCTCAACGAGTTGGCTGTCTTCGAGTATGACATCCAAACACAAACTCTGCAGCTCTTTAACAAGCACGTTGAATGATTCTGGTATACCAGGTTCAGGTGAATTATCACCTTTGACTATTGCTTCGTAGATCTTAGAGCGCCCAGCGACATCATCGGATTTGACCGTGAGCATCTCCTGAAGCGTATAGGCCGCGCCATAAGCTTCCAGCGCCCATACTTCCATCTCACCAAAGCGTTGGCCGCCAAATTGAGCCTTCCCCCCCAGCGGCTGCTGGGTAACGAGCGAATAGGGACCAATTGAGCGCGCATGAATCTTATCTGCAACTAAGTGAGATAGTTTGAGCATATAAACCTGCCCAACTGTTACTCGCTTATCGATCTTGTCACCGGTGCGGCCATCGATTAAGACCTGCTTACCATCATCGGGCAGTCCAGCTTCGCGGAGCAATTCCTTGATTTCGTCTATGCTAGCACCGTCGAATACTGGCGTAGCCACATGCATACCCAAGGCATGTGCAGCCATACCTAAGTGGGTCTCGAAAATCTGCCCCAGGTTCATACGAGATGGGACACCGAGTGGGTTGAGGATAATATCGACCGGTGTGCCATCCTCGCGGAAAGGCATGTCCTCTTGCGGTGCGATATAGGACACAACCCCCTTGTTTCCATGGCGACCAGCCATCTTGTCGCCAACCGAAAGCTTGCGTTTCTTGGCAACATACACTTTGACCAATTGTGCAATTCCCGGAGGCAATTCATCACCACGCGTCAGACGCTCAATATTGCGTTCCTTCTGCTCATCGGCTAACTGCAACTGCTCGTCGGCATAGCGCAAGAGTTGATCAACGCGAGTATCAACATCCTCATCATCGGTCCAATTGTCTTCCGGAGTAATCATTGAAAAATCGATGCGCTCAAATAGACGCTCGCTCATTTGGGTACCCTCGCGAACTACGACGCTTTCATCCTCGCGCGAGCGAAGACGCCCCAACTTGCGATCACCGATAATTTCGAGGAGCATTTTGTCGCGCTCCTCAGCCAAACGCGCTTTCTTGCTCGCTGTTTCTGCCTCAACTTCGGCTATCGCATTTTTCTCTTTGCGACGTGACGACTCACTACGCTCCTTGCGCGAAAAGACCTTGCGGTCAATTACCACCCCTTCCATGCCGGGAGGAGCCTTGAGCGACGCATCGCGTACATCACCTGCTTTTTCGCCAAAGATAGCGCGCAACAAGCGCTCTTCAGGAGATAATTCACTCTCGCCTTTGGGTGTAACCTTACCGACCAGAATATCGCCGGGTCCCACTTCGGCACCGACTCGGATAATACCTCCATCATCCAAGTTGCGGACAGCAGCCTCGCTGACATTCGGTATTTCACGAGTAATTTCTTCCTGCCCGCGCTTTGTATCGCGCACCTGCAACTCAAATTCTTCGATATGGATCGAAGTGAAGACATCCTGCTTCAAGAGCCGTTCGCTAATGATGATGGCATCCTCAAAGTTGTAGCCATTCCAAGGCATGAACGCGACGCACACATTCATACCCAACGCCAAATCACCACGTTCGGTAGCAGCTCCATCAGCCAGTGGTTGACCTTTGCCGACTTTGTCTCCCACCTGCACTAAGGGTCGCTGGTTTAAGCAGCAATCTTGGTTTGAGCGAGCAAACTTAACCAGCTTGTATTCATCCACATCCGCCGTATCTAAGGGGGTCAGCGGCGTACTATGCCTCTTGTCGCGACGCACCACAATACGATCGGCACTCACATTGACAACCTCACCCGGATTGCGGGCAATGATCACTGCCCCCGAATCTTGAGCGATCTTGCTTTCCATCCCAGTTCCAACGTATGGTGCCTGGGTAAAGAGCAGAGGAACGGCCTGGCGCTGCATATTGGATCCCATGAGTGCGCGATTAGCATCATCGTGCTCGAGAAAGGGAATCAAAGCTGCCGCAGCGCTGACGAGTTGCTTCGGCGATACGTCCATATATTCCAGTTCATCCGGTGTTACCATCGGATAATCGTCTCGCCTGCGCGCCTTGACCAACGGGTTGAGGTAATTGCCCTTATCATCAATCGGCGCATTGGCCTGAGCGATGGTATACTTATCCTCTTCCGCCGCCGTCAGGAACTCGATGTCCTTGGTCACGCGACCATTGACCACCTTGCGGTAGGGCGTCTCGAGAAACCCGAAAGAATTTACTCGCGCATACGTGCTAAGCGAAGAAATTAGACCAATATTCGGACCTTCCGGCGTCTCAATCGGACAGATACGACCGTAGTGAGTATAGTGCACATCGCGCACTTCAAAACCGGCTCGATCGCGACTCAAACCACCCGGGCCGAGGGCGCTGAGACGGCGCTTGTGCGTCAACTCGTCTAGCGGGTTTGTTTGTTGCATAAACTGCGAGAGCTGACTAGAGCCAAAAAAGGCCTGCACCACCGTCGATACAGTACGCGCGTTGACCAAGTCGTGTGGTGTAATTTGGTCTTCATCCCGCAGACTCATGCGCTCTCGAATTGTGCGGGACATGCGGGTGAGCCCAATACTAAATTGGTTGGCCAGCAGTTCACCCACCAAACGCACTCGACGATTACCGAGATGATCGATATCGTCCGTATTGCCCTTATCGACACGCAACCCCATCAGATAACGAATAATGGAGAAAAAATCCTCCATATAGAGCACAGTGCTCTCGAAGGGGATACCAACATCTAAACGTCGGTTGATGCGATAACGCCCCACATCTCCTAAGTTGTAGCGCTTCGGATTGAAGAAGAGGCGCTCCAATAACCCACGAGCAGTCTCGATATTCGGAGGATCACCGGGACGAAGCAGGTTGTAAATACGCGTTAGCGCGTCTTCCTCATCTTCGCTCGGATCCTTCTTGAGCGTGTTCTCCATAATCCCTGGATCATTGCCTTCCGGCGCAGCCAGTACTGTAATCTTCTTTAAACCAGCCTCTTTTAACGCTTCCGCTTTTTCAACGCTTATGAGGTCATACGCCTCAAGCACGACTTCTCCCGTGCTCTTATCGACGATGTCCTTGCCGGTATTATGACGACCAGCCAGCTCTTCGTCGACAGCGACCTCGACATCTTCGCGAAACAGGCTGAGGACTTCTGCATCTTTGGAAAACCCCAGCGCCTTTAACAACAGCGTTACCGGCAATTTGCGGCGACGATCAATATGGACATACATGATATCGTTGATGTCCAAGCTAAATTCGAGCCACGGGCCTTTCGCAGGTAAAATGCGGGCGGAGAAGAGTTCTTTGCCATTCGGGTGTACCGTCTCGTCGAAAAACACCCCCGGAGAGCGGTGCAACTGGCTAACAACGACGCGCTCTGCCCCATTCACAATGAAGGTGCCCTGACCTGTCATCAACGGCAATTCGCCGAGGAATACAGATTGCTCAACAACCCCCTTTACGGGTTTGTCCGGGCTCTCCTTATCACGTGTTACGAGGCGTAAAGCCGCGCGTAGAGGTGCGGCAAAGGTCATACCACGTTCGCGACACTCTTCTTCGCTATAACGTGGATTGCCTATGGAGTAATCGACATACTCTAACGAGTAGATTCCATGGGCATCGGTAACAGGAAAGACACTCTCGAAAACCAGATGTAGCCCCCTGCGCTTACGCCGCTGCGACGCAACATTTAGCTGCAGGAAGTCCTCGTAGGAGTCGATCTGTACCGAGAGCAAGTTAGGCATCTCCACGACTTCTTTGATCTTGCCGAAAGAGCGCCTTTCAATGCTGCCGTCCGTCTTGGCCAAAGTCTAAACTCCTTATTGCTAGTTAAGGCAAAAGCTCATGGAGACGATAACCACCCCGAAGCGGGCAGGCCAACGTTCCATGAGCTTTAAAAAAACTACAAAACGCAGAATATATCCTGGGGAACCCAATAGAAATTGCCTAACGACAAATCCTCTACTTGAGCTCGACCGTAGCGCCAGCTTCCTGCAGGCGTTTCTGCAATTCTTCCGCTTCGTCCTTCGATACGCCTTCCTTGACCGCCTTCGGCGCTTCGTCAACCAAAGCTTTGGCTTCTTTAAGCCCTAAGCTGGTAATTTCGCGAACGACCTTGATGACCTGAATCTTCTTTTCACCAGCACCGGTCAAGACGACATCAAATTCGTCCTGTACTTCAGCGGCCTCAGCGGCTGGAGCCACACCAGCCATCATTACCGGAGCGGCGGCAGAGACACCAAACTTCTCCTCAAGGGCTTTGACCAACTCGGCCAATTCGAGGACGGTCAAGCCACCGATGGTCTCGATAATCCCTGCGACATTCTCGCTGGTTGTTGCTTCTTCGCTCATTGTCTAAAACCTCCTAAGGGGTATGACGGATAATTTTCGAAATTTATAATTGGAAGCCGGGGTACTTATTCGCCGGAATCCGTTCTTTGTTTTTCTTCGATAGCAGATACTACACCAACCAAATTGCGTAACAAACCATTCAAAACAACGGCGAATCCATATAGCGGACTCTGGATAGAGCCCACGACCTTGCCGAGTAACTCATCGCGCGAAGGCAACTTGGCCAATACTACGACTTCGTCTGCCGTCAGAATCTTGCCATCCATAATCCCGGTTTTAATCGAGAATGTATCGTCCTTTTCGGCAAAGTCCTGAAGTATCTTAGCGGGGGCAATCGGATCGTCATTGGAATAGGCAATTGCCGTCGGACCGACGAAATGTTCGCTAAACCCCTCGATACCGGCCGCTTCAGCGGCGCGTTTAGCAAGGCGATTCTTGACTACTTGATAACCAATACCAGCCTCGCGCAATTGGTTGCGCAAACCTGTGACCTTAGCCACATCAATACCGGTAAAATCAGCTAGATATATAGCTTTGGCACCGGCCATGGCGGCTGTTAATTCGTCTACTTTATTTATTTTTTCAGATGTAGGCATCGCGTTTTCCTCGTTAGCTCAAAAAATCAGACGCTCAGGCCGCTAGTTGCGAGCGGTCAATCTTGATCCCCGGCCCCATGGCCGCAGATAGAACACACTTGCGGACAAACTGCCCCTTGGACGAAGCTGGCTTAGCCCGAATAATAGCATCTGTAAATGCCTTGGCATTTTCGACGAGGGCAGCAGCATCAAAGGACAACTTACCAATGGGCGCTTGGGCGTTATTACCCGACTTGCTATCGGCGCGATATTCAATTCGACCGGCCTTGGCTTCTTTGACAGCTTGTCCAACATCGCGAGTGACCGTACCCGTCTTAGGGTTGGGCATAAGACCGCGAGGGCCAAGCACTCGACCAAGTTTACCAACTTGTCCCATCATATCCGGCGAAGCAACGACTAAGTCGAAATCGAGCCAGCCGCCTTCTATTTTCGCCACCATATCAGCGCCACCGACAAAATCGGCACCAGCCTGTTCGGCCTCTTTTACTAATTCGCCCTGAGTTATTACGAGGACGCGTATATCTTTACCCGTCCCATTGGGCAACATAACAGTACCGCGCAAAATCTGGTCTGCTTGGCGGCCATCAATCCCCAAGTGCAAAGATAGCTCTATTGTCTGGTCGAACTTACGTTCGGGAAAGGATTTAAGTAACTCGACGGCCTCTTCTATCGTATATGCCTTGTCGCGGTCAAAACCTTCCAACGCTTCCGTGTATCTCTTACCTCTAGCCATAACTATTCCTCTCGTCTCGTCAGGGCTACTCTACCAAGAGTCCCATGCTGCGCGCAGTACCGGCAATCATGGACATGGCAGAATCAATGGAGCTCGCATTTAAATCGGGCATTTTCAACTCGGCGATTTCGCGCACCTGAGCAGGAGACACTTTGCCCACCTTGTCGCGATTGGGCACCCCCGACCCCTTGCTCAACTTAGCAGCGCGTAGAAGCAGCACCGCAGCCGGCGGGGTTTTTGTTATAAAAGAGAAACTGCGGTCTGCATATACTGTAATGACAACGGGAATGATTAGCCCCGCTTGGTCCTGTGTCTGCGCATTAAAAGCCTTACAGAACTCCATAATATTGACACCATGTTGCCCCAATGCGGGACCGACAGGTGGTGTGGGATTAGCCTTCCCAGCAGGTACCTGCAACTTAATCTGCGCTATTTCCTTTTTCGCCATTGGACGAAAACCTCTTCTCTAATCAGTTAGTTTCTTCTGCGGGTCCTACTTGTAGGACATCTAATTCGACTGGAGTTCCACGGCCAAAAATGCTGACCATAATCTTGAGTCGGCGTTTTTCGGGTAAAACCTCTTGCACCGTCCCTACAAAGTCTTTAAAAGCCCCGTCATTGACTTTGACATTTTCGCCAACGACAAAGGGTATCTCTTCAATTTCTTGGTCTTTACGCCGATCAATAAAACCCAGGATGTGATCAATCTCATCCTGTCGCAACGGCTGAGGACGGCGAGCGGGACCCACAAAATTGGTAACGCCGGGAATGTTGGTCACTAAGTGCCATGCATTCTTTGACATTTCCATCTCAATGAGGACATAACTAGGCAGGAAACGTTTTTTAACAATTCGTTTCTTTCCAGCCCGCAGTTCTACAACTTCCTCAGTAGGCACGACTACCTGCTCAATGGCCCCACTTGCCGCGTCGGACTCAATCAGCGACTCGATGTAGGTCTTGACTTTGTTTTCGTGCCCTGAATAGGTATGCAGCGCATACCAGCGTTTTACCATACTGAACTTCCGCCATTCACAATGTAGTCGCGTCCACACATACACAAAATTAGCGGCACAGTGCCGCTATCTATTTGCATAGAATGAGAAGCCTCAACTACCCGAGTAAAATGCCTCGGATGAAAGATATTACTATGTCGAAAAGGCCGATAAATACCGCAAATACAGCAGAGAAGCCCAATACAACACTTGTAGAATTAAGTAGGTCCTCTCGCGTAGGCCAACTGACCTTCGCAAATTCGGCTCGAACTTCTCTAAGGAAGTTAGTAAACTTTGCCCACATCCCCGTAGTCCCGTCGTTTTAGGCAGCGTAAATAAATGGCAGGGCAGACAGGACTTGAACCTGTAACCGCCGGTTTTGGAGACCGGAGCTCTACCAATTGAGCTACTGCCCTACCCTTAACGGGTTTCCTTATGCTGTTGGTGTTTACGGCAGAACCGACAATACTTCTTGTATTCGACCCGCCCCGGTTGCGTCCTACGGTTCTTCGTCGCCGTGTAATTACGGCGATTGCACTCTTCACACTCTAATGTAATTTGTTCTCTCGGCATGATCGCTCACTAGCCCTGTCAGTTACGTTTGGGAAACGCCGAAAAATTCTGGAGCCGATGACCAGGTTTGAACTGGTGACCTCATCCTTACCAAGGATGTGCTCTACCAACTGAGCTACATCGGCTACTTATGCCCTAATGATACTGGAGCGGGAGACGGGGGTCGAACCCGCGACATCAAGCTTGGAAGGCTTGCGCTCTACCAACTGAGCTACTCCCGCACACGCATTGACTTTACTTCTTTCAAATACTTCAAATACCATGATAGACCGACAAATATAGTATCGAATTTCTGACATGTCAAGCCCCAGGCTCTCAAGGCAATAATTGCTCAGTACAAAACAGAACGATGCCTGCCCGATACTGGTCGTCGTCCCCATCCCAAAGTAAAAATAATCGGTGATAAACAGTATTTCCTTGCAATCTACGCACTGCGTCGCGCGACCTGCTCCGCGATACGTGGCAAATAATATTCACTCATATAATGCTTCTTACAAAAGCCTCTCGAAGAGTGACTCTCTTGGCAATCCGGCACTTGGCATATTTTTCGCCCATAGATCCGCTCCCGCTCAGGCGTCAACCGCCCATAGCGACGCACTTGCTGATAATGGCGAAAACAGTACCCTTTGGCCACCTGCTCTTCCCGACACGCACCAACTAGGCATCCCATTCCCCTCTTGCCGTACTCTCTTTCAGGAGTCAACCGCCCATGGCGACGCACCTGCTGATAGTGACGCGGGCAATATCCTGCCGTTCTAGCTTCGACCTCGCAACCGTCAGCCTTGCAGGCTATCCTCCAATTTCCCTTCAGTATCTTCTGTTCCATAACAAACCTCTCCATCTTATCCCATTATCTCCATCTTTAGATAAATAGACAAGAAGCAAAGGACGTACCACTTTTAAGGAAATGTTAAAATTCAAGAAAAATTTATCTAAACTTCTATTTTTTAGTAAGTTGCAAGCCGATTAGAAATACACAAAGGCATTGCTCTGCGATAACGAAAATCTCATATTTGAGATGTCATTTTAGACAAAGATGTCCCGATTGCCTATTATTCGCGCAGCTGACAAGTCTTTACAAGTCCATCTTAATTATGAGACGGGTGTCTCATAATTAAGATGTCATCTAATAAGTTGTGCTCTTTTAACCTGCGGTATAGCGTCGCTCTACTCATCCCCAATATGCGCGCAGCGCGTACAACATCTCCATTCTCGACTCGTAGCGCCTCTAAATACAGCTGACGCACAGCCTCTTCATAGTCTCTTTTGGCTCTATCGAACGTAGAATTCTCCTCCAAATGAGAGCTACCCACTTCCATTGCCTGCTCTAAATGTGGTGGCAAATCATCGCGAGTAATCGTCCGGTCTTTTACAAGGACAACAGCGCGTTCAATAACATTCTCCAATTCCCGTACATTACCAGGCCAACTATAGCGACACAACTGTTCTATTACATCCGACGAAACATCTGAAACGATCTTTCCGTTGCGCTCGGCAAAAGTCTGAAGAAATCGCTCAATAAAGAGCGGGATATCGTCTTGGCGCTCCCGGAGCGGAGGCACCTCAATTGTAATGACATTGAGCCGATAAAGTAAATCTCGACGAAAACGCTGCTCACTCACTTCGCTCTGCAAGTCCCTATTCGTAGCGGCAATTAGTCGGCAATCAATAGGAATCGTCCGGTCTCCGCCGACGCGGACGATTGTTTTTTCTTGCAATACTCTTAGAAGTTTTACCTGCACTTCAGGTGGCATTTCGCCAATTTCATCAAGGAATATCGTTCCCCCGCTAGCTAATTCAAACTTACCCAAACGCCCCTTCTTGCTCGCCCCCGTAAACGCTCCCTCAACATAGCCGAAGAGTTCGCTTTCGATTAAGTCTCGAGGCAATGCCGCACAATTGACAGCTAGGAATGGACCTTCATTAAAGGCACTAGCATTGTGAATAGCCTGCGCAAATACCTCCTTACCCGTGCCCGTTTCCCCCTGTATAAGGATATTCGAGCTTGTACCAGCAGCAATTCTCGCCAATTCCTTAGTCTTCTCCATAATGGAGCTATTACCGAGAATATCATCAAATGAGAATGTGCGTTGCACGCCAATAACCCGGTTGACAAGACGCCCCACCTCACCCATTTCGCGGAAAGTCAATACCGCGCCAATCGTATGCTGCTCCTCATCCATGACCGGCTGCAAATTGGCCATGACGGCAACAGGCCCCATTTGTGCATTCAGCGTGACTACCCGACTGCTAAATTGCGCGCCCTCGCTCAACCAAGATCTCAGCGGCGGTTTATCTTCTATTAAATCGTCAGCAACTACACGTTCATTCGGCGAAATACGGCGCCCTAAAATGCGAGCTCCCACCGCATTGATTTCTTCGACAAAACCATCTCGATCAATAGCCACCAAGCCATCCGAGATAGATTGCAGCAACGCCTGCGACCGATTGTAGAGTTCTCGCAAGCGCGCCCCTTGCAGCTTTTCACTGCGGACCAACTCCTGCAATTTACCCGTCAAGCGAATATCTTCTATTTCTGCTGCAATCTGACTAGAAAGAGCAAAGAGCATATTCAAGTCGTCCATGCTAAACAGGCGTCGCTCCGTCCCCAATGGAACGATCTTGTCAAAGAGAGACAGCGTCCCCACGATACGATCTTCCAGCACTAGGGGAACACAAACCATGGAGGCCCCCAGCGCCAGTGGATCTTTCGGCACCCTCACATCGTCGATCATGATCGGCTCACCGGTAGCCGCAACATACTCGGAAATCCGCTTCTCGTAGCGCGAATCAAAAGATGCTTCGGGTTCCGTTAATACCGTTGCCAGAGCCAAAGAGCCATCTTCAACCAACAAACGCACTGCCGCACCTTTCGCGTGCAGCACATCGGCCGCTATGCTGGCAATGAGTTCCAAAGACTCATCTAGACCCAACCCCGAATTCATAGCCTGCCCCAGTTCATTGAGGGCCTGCACCTCTTCGGATCGCCGTCTAATTGTTTCGTGGATTTGCACAGAATGGAGCAAAGCTAAAATAAGGAGCCTAGAATCCTCAAGAATTTCGACTTCGCCAGTGGAGTAATGACGCTCGGCCGCACTTTGAAGATTCAATACCCCACAAAGTTCGTCATCACCCTCAAAAGGGATAGCAATGATGCTACTATACACTGCCTCCTGGCCATCTAATAACACCGTGCGCGGATCGCGCTGCATATAGGGAACTTGTAGGATTTTCTTGTGGAAGGCCGCTAAGCCCGTTATCCCTTGCCCCATCCGCAAACGCCCACCCCCAACGCACTCCCCACCATGCGATGCTTGCAACACAAGCTCGTCAGTACGCCCCTCAAGCACATAGATAGAGCAGTGATCAACGGTAAAAGAGTCGGCAAATATTCGGGCTAAATTGGATAAACTATCCGCGCGGGGAGCAGCGATCAGTTCCAGTGTATGACGCCATATCGCACGTTCTAGTTCGGGCTCATTGACCATAGAATCGACCAAAAACTCCCAGAAAATACTGCTGTTCCGGGAGTAACTGCAACGCAGGAGAGGAACAGCTAACGACTAATTTTCACGATCCGATAATGCAGTTTACCAGCAGGAACCTGAATCTCGACTTCTTCACCCTCCGAATGCCCCAACAACCCCTTACCGATAGGTGAAGTAGTAGAAATCTTGCCAGCCTCAAAATCAGCTTCCTCTGCAGCAACTAACATATAGGTGAGCTCTCGCTTCTTATTCAAATCTTCGAGTTCGACCGTCGCCCCGATATAAACCTTATCTTCGGGTATGGCCTCGTTTTCCAACAGCGTCGTGCGGCTGAGAGTATCTTCCAGCTTATGGATACGCTGTTCGAGGAACATGAGCCGCTCCTTGGCCGCCGCGTATTCGGCATTCTCCGATAGATCGCCAAATTCACGAGCCCTCTGCAGGGACTGACGCACTTCAGGGCGTTCTTTTTCCTTCAGTTCCTTCAGCTCATCTTTGAGCTTTGCATGACCGTCTCTAGAAAGATATACCTCACTCATTGCCAACCTCTACTACTCAAACGAGCCTATATAAAAAGCGGAAGCGCCAGCCGCTTCCGCCACTTAAAAACCATGTATTAATTCCCAATATAAATAACGCAATAAACAAATGCAAGCACGCGATGTGACCCCTGTCGCCAGCATCGCACACCGGGGCATTTCGCCGATGGGCTTCGGTGATTATATTTTAGCAAGTTTTCCTACTGATCTCCCCGACTATACCATTTCACCTACCGCGAGACTATGGCACTCACTTTTTTGCATTTTGCAGATTTGCACCTAGGAGTAGAAAACTATGGCCGCCTCGATCCGGCAACCGGCCTACACACTCGCATACAAGACTTTAGCAACTCCCTAGGTTGTGCCTTTGACTTAGCAATAGAAGAAGAGGTAGACCTAGTTGTTTTTGCGGGAGATGCGTATAAAACTTGCGACCCAAATCCGACACACCAACGCGAGTTTGCCCGCCAATTGCGCCGCTTACAGCAAGCCTCTATTCCCATTGTTCTCATAGTGGGAAATCACGATACGCCAGCAGCCTTCGGCAAAGCCACCTCGATCGATATATTCGGGGCACTCGAATTAGATAATACCTTTGTTATACGCAGACCAGAACTGTTACAAATAGATACGCGCAATGGCCCCGTGCAGATAGCTGGCCTCCCTTGGCCGACGCGCAATATCCTGCGAACTCATGACGATTACAAAGACTTACCTCAAGAAGAAGTAACCGCGCAAATACAATCGATCTGCGCCGCACAAATAGGCGAATTTTCCCGCCAACTCAAACCGGAGTTCCCCGCCATCCTCACCGCCCATATAGCCGCAGCAGAAGCGACGTATTCCGGCAGTGAACGCACAGCACTCATCGGCCAAGACCCAACCTTGTTGACCAGCACCTTAGCCAACCCCCTCTTCGACTATGTCGCCTTGGGCCACATCCATAAATACCAGGACTTACACAAAGGGGCCGACCCTCCCGTAGTATATTCGGGCAGCCTTGAACGAATCGACTTCGGCGAGGAACGCGAAGACAAGGGATTCTGCATCGCGAGCATCGACGAAGATGCCAATGCACCGCGAGGACGAACGACGAGCTTTGAGTTCGTCCCCGTTGCAGCGCGACGCTTTGTTACGGTCGAATTGAAAATACAGCCCGAAAAATCACCGACAGACCAAATTGTGGCAGCTATAGGAGCCAGCCCTATCGAAGATGCCGTCGTGCGCGTCCTCTACGACCTGCCTGCGACAATAGAAGACCCCGTAGATCTCGAACCAATCCGCCGCGCACTCGAGCCCGCTTTTTACATAGCGTCTATACAGCCGCGCATGGTTCCCCGGGAGCGCCCGCGCCGCGCCACCGTGACAGAAGACCTCGGGCTGCAAGAGGCACTCGATCGCTATATAGAGAACAACGAGCATTTAGATGAACGACGCGAAGACCTACTGCGTTACGCCCTCGAGCTCGAACACCAATTAGAGTTGCTTGAAGGAGAACAAGCATCTTGATACCCGTCTCGCTCTCCCTGCGCAACTTCCTCAGCTACGGCGAAAACGTTCCCACACTCGATTTCACCCGATTCAGCGTAGCTTGCTTGAGCGGCGATAATGGACACGGGAAATCTGCCCTACTCGACGCAATGACTTATGCGCTATGGGGCGAGGCTCGCAAGGGCCAAAACGAGCGCAAACCCGATGATGGACTTTTGCGTATAGGGTCCAGCGATATGCAGGTTGAACTCTGCTTTGATCTCGAGACGGAGCGTTATCGCGTCATCCGCAGCTATCGCAAACGCAGCAAGCGCGGGGTAGCACAACTAGAGCTGCAGATATACGACGAAACCCAGCAAATCTACCGCTCACTATCTGAGGGTGACTCACTCACACGAACACAAGAGCGCATAGAGCAGTTACTCTGTATGGACTACGAAACATTTACAAATTCGGCTTTTATTGTCCAAGGGCACGCCGATGCCTTCACGGAGAAAAATGCGCGGCAACGCAAGGATATTCTGTCTCGAATCTTAGGTCTTGAGCGCTACGATCGCCTACAAGAGTTGGCGCGCGCGCGCTTTCAAAGTCTCGATCAACACAACCGCGAAAGGCGTAGGCGTCTAGACGAACTCGATGCAGAGCTTGCCAATAGAGGCCAACAAGAAAAAGAACTTAATGAAGTTTCAACTCGGCTACAGACCTTAGTGGCCACATTGGGTCAAAACGAAACAGAGCTTGATCAGCTTCGACAAAAACGCCAAGAAATTCAGCAGGCAAGAGAGCGCTTAACAGAATTCGAACGCGACAATGCAGAAACGACACAGCGACTTGCAGCCCTAGACAAGGAACGGCAATACCTAGAAAAGCAGCAGCGCGATGACGCAGTATTACTTCAGTCTGAAGAGGATATAAAGCGCGATTTTGCCACCTACCAACAGCTACAAGTCCAGGTGGCCGAGCAAGATCGGAAAATGCACGGCCTGCGCGCACTAGAGAACCGACGCAACCAACTCCAGTCGCAAATCACCGATGCACGCCACGAAGTCGAACAACGACTACAAACTCATAGCGCACTGTGCGATGATAGGGAAAAGCAGTTGCAGG
>JBLHGI010000039.1:0-26045 GCA_047616505.1 Planctomycetota bacterium | reverse complement strand
CCCGTTATATTAAAAAGAACACCTACGAAAAGCTCATTCAGCAGCTCGATAAGCAACTAGCACAGCTACTAGAAAACGGAAGCTAACCCAGACCATGCGCATCAACTACCAACGGTTGGTACACTACATATACCACCACCATATAGGCATTATTATTATAGCGGCCATATTCTCGATCTTTGCCGGTTTTTTTGCCGCAAAGTTGGCCCAGAATATCAAAACGGATTTTGCCGACCTCTTGCCGGACGATTACGTCAGCGTTCACGAACTCAATCGCATCAAGGCGCGCGTTGGTGGCATTGGGCCACTCATGGTCATTATTACGAGCGATGACCTCGATAAAGCCGTCGAGTTTATGACGGTACTAGCCGATTCGCTCGAAGGAAGTCCGTTGATTAGTTCCCTGAGCAAGCTCGATAGCAAGAAAGAGATGCTGCGCAAAAACCGTCTACTCTATATGGACTTGGTAGATTTAGAGGAAATACACACCCGCCTCGATGAACACATTGAGTTTGAAAAATATAAACAATCCCCACTCTACTTTGCTCTCGATGACGAAGAAGAGGAAACGTTAGACTTTGCGGATATAGAGGGCAAATACGAAAAGAAACGGGGCGTGCGCTCCGACCTGGCGGCTCAGTATGACTCTTATATTCTCACGGAGGAGGAAAACGGCGTCATTTTGCGCCTCTACCCATCCGGAGTTATAACAGACGTTAAGTTTTCACAGGCCCTCTTAGAAAGCCTCGATAGCACGATTGCTTCGATTGACCCCAAAAGCTTTCACCCCAGCATCAAATACACTTATAAAGGCAGTTTTAAAAACAGCGCCAGCCAAGTCAAGATCATCATGCAGGACCTGAAGTCCACCGCCGCCTACAGCATTATCGGCGTGCTGCTATTGATCTCGATTTATTTCCGACAGGTATTTGCCTCCGTTTTTATAGCGCTCCCCCTCTTGATGAGTCTAGCTTGGACTTTTGGCGTCACCTACCTAGTTATTGGCAGCCTCAACATGATCACCGTGGGGCTATTTGCCATCCTCTTTGGCTTAGGGATAGATTTTGGCATTCACATTTTTGCCCGTTATCGCGAGGCAAGGCGACGCGGGACAGACGTCGAGGAAGCCCTAACAGAGACCGTCGTCCACACCGGCAGCGCCTTGACAACGACCGCCGTGACCACCTCAGTCGCTTTCTACTCCCTGCTCATTACCGATTTTAAAGGCTTCTCTGAATTTGGTTTTATCGTCGGCACGGGCATCATGTTCTCGCTGGTGGCCATGCTAGTTATTTGTCCGGCCTTTATCGTGCTGGCCGAACGCTTCCGCCTGATCCGCCTCACGCGCCAAGAGATACCTCGACATCTGCTGCGACGGGGCTACTATCCGGCCCCGCTCATTACCATTCTCCTCGGCGTAGTGGCAATCTCTTACTCGCTCTACCACCTCGACCAGATCGAATTTGAGTACGACTTCAGCAAACTCAAGCCCGCTTCCAAAGCCAATGAGAACAAAGCCAGTTTACCCGAATCTCTCAAAGAGGGACGCTCGCCAGCTATTGTTCTAACCGAGAGTTACGAAGATGCGATGGAGGTCGTCGCCACCGTCAAAAAGATCAAGAGCGAACGCGGCGACTCATCAACCGTCAATTCAGTAAAGAGCGTTTATTCAGTGCTGCCGAAGAGCCAAGACGAAAAACTGGCGATCATCGAACAGATTCGCTCTTTATTGGATTCCAACGAGGGATTGTTCAGCGAGGCGCAACGCGGCAAAGTGGACTCGCTGCGCCCCTACCTAAACGTCAGCAAACTCAGCCTCTACGACTTGCCCGAAGATCTGACGAATGAATTCAAGAGCAAGGATGGCGAAATACTCAACTTTGTGGCAATCAACGCGTCCGTCCAACTCAAAGACGGGCGCAATGCCATCCGCTTTGCCAATGAGATACGCGAAATAAAAACGTCCTCAGACAAGACCTATTACGCTTCCAGCTCACACGTTATCATTGCCGAAATGCTGCGCGTGATGTTAGACGATAGCGCCCTCGCCGTCATCCTCACGCTCACGGCAGTGACCATCGTCCTTTTGATCGACCTGCGCTCCGTCGTAGATACGCTGCTCGTCCTCACTCCCCTGTTGACGGCGCTGATCTGGGTCATGGGTTTTATGTATGCTTTTGACATCAGACTCAACCTCTATAACATGGTCGCCTTTCCCACTATCATCGGCATGGGGATCGACAACGGCGTGCATGTATTCCATCGCTACCGAGAGGCCGGCAAAGGATCACTGCGCCTAGTTTTGCGCACTACCGGCATGGCCTTGTTGGCCACTTCACTGACGACGATGGTCGGATTCTCCGGCCTGGTGCCAGCCCATCATCCGGCGCTTTCTTCGATCGGCGTACTTTCGTTAGTGGGCTTGGGATGTTGTTTTATAACATCGGTGACGCTTCTGCCCGCCCTGCTGCAATTGCGCGAGCGACACAACGCCTAAATAGCCAATTCAACAGATACATAAAAAAAAGGCCAGTCTCTGCAGAGACTGGCCTTTTCAATAAGTATTTTTTGGATATATTCACAACAACGCGCCGCCCGAAACATTCTCGGACGGCGCGTTGAAAAAACTGGAGCGAGAGACGAGACTCGAACTCGCGACAACCACGTTGGCAACGTGGGGCTCTACCAACTGAGCTACTCTCGCTCACAAAATCTATTTACAAGGAGCAAAATATAAGCATGGGTAATAACGACGTCAAGGCACTTAAGATCATTTTTTGCTTTGCACTAATAGTAGCTTGCGGCAATGCGCCGGAAGAGCAAAATGTATCAAGCGCACCGCCCTCTAGGGCTCGCTGGCACAACAACCAAGGCGTGGTCTATATGGACCAGCACAATTACACGCGCGGTCGCAACGAGTTCGAGAAGGGCATCGCGCTGGCCCCCGACTACGCCGCAGCCCATGCCAATTTAGGCATTGCCCTGTACAGTCTTGGCAAATACGATAGTGCCGCCGTCGCCCTACAAACAGCGCTGGCACACGACGACAACTTGCTACAGGCTCACTACACCCTCGGTTTAATCTACAATGCCCAGGGCAAGGAACAGGAAAATGCACTGGCATCGCTCGGCAAAGTGGCCATAGCCGATCCCGACGACCCCCACGTGCGCTATTATATAGGCCAAGTGCGCGCCAAACTTGGTCAGAACGAAATGGCCGTAGATGATTTTCTCGAAGCGATCCGCCTTGACCCGTATAATGTCTCGGCTTATTACGGGCAAGCCAATGCCTACCGACGCTTGGGCAAGACAGAAGAATGGCGCGCGGCACTAGAAAAATTCAACGAGCTTAGTCAGGCAGGACATCAGGGCGTGAGTTCCTCGTATCAGGGCCAAGGCCGATATGCCGAAGTCGTGAGTGATGCCAGTGGGGCCAACGCGAGTTTGGACGATCGCAGTGGGCCCTTTGCCTTCGCCCCAGCACAGACGATCATATCTTCTCCCACTGTTGCGACGCTACTCGACTACGATGGCGACGGCGGCACAGATGTGCTGAGCGGCCCACCATTGAGCTTGTTTGCAGGTGGCATTACCAATACAGACATCACCCTACCCACCGCCGCTGAGCCAACTCATGCGCTAGTGGTCGACCTGAACAATGACGACCTACCCGACCTCGTGCTCAGCGGTGCACAGACAGCCATTATGCTCGGAGCTAAGGCCGGCCATTGGACTACCTTAGCTCCTCTGCCCGCTGCCAGTGCTGCCGTAGCGGCCGACGTTGACCACGACGGCGATCTAGACCTTCTGTTGACCAGTGCACGGGGACGTCATTTGCTGGCCAACGATGGCCAAGCATCTTTCTCCGATATTACAATTGCTGCGGGTTTGCCAGTGGACCAACCCGCAAGCCAAGCCGTCTTTACCGACTTCGACAACGATCGCGACATAGACATTTTCGTCGTAGCTCCCAGCGGCTTGCAGTTGTATAGCAACAACCGCGACGGCACTTTTACCGATATAGCGGCGCAGCTTGGTTTTGGGGACCTACAGGTTACAGCCATCCTCGTGGAAGATTTCAACCAGGATAGCTATATGGATGCGGCGCTTCTCTCCCCCAAGGGCGAACTTTCTATCTGGCACAACGAGCGCGGAGTGCTTTTTTCCAAGGGAGCATTGCTCGATGTCGCCAATACCAGCACCCTCTTGAGCAGTGATGTCGACAACGACGGGGATCTCGATGCGTGGGCTCTTGGAAGCAATGGCGCGACCCTATTAGCGTGGCACGAAGACTCCTTCCAAGCAAGTGCAGCGCCGATACAAGGTCAAACGACATTGCCTGCACTCTCAGCAGACTTTGACGGCGATGGGCGCACCGACCTCTGGGCTGCAGGCAAACTATTCAAAAATGAAACGAACGCAGGTAACTGGGTCCGCATCGCACTGCAAGGACTCAACAGCAACCACGATGGCATCGGTACCAAAGTCGAGATCAAAACAGAAAACCGCTTGCAAAAACGCGAATTGCGCGGCAATGGCAACTTAGCAAGCGAACTCACGTTTGGCCTAGCGGAGGGCGACTCACTCGAATTTGTGCGCATTCTCTGGCCCGGCGGCGTGCGCCAGACCGAGCTAGCCACGGGAGCAGGACAACGCTTAGAACTAAAAGAGCTCGATCGCAAAGGCACGTCCTGTCCCATTCTCTACGCATGGGACGGCGAGCGCTACCGTTTCGTAACGGATATACTTGGTGGCGCTATCATTGGCTATTTGACAGCCCCTGGTCAATATTATTATCCGGACTCTGACGAATATGTGCCTCTTGGCAAAATCGCTCCGCGCGACGGCCATTTCTCCCTGAAACTAACCAATCAGTTGGAAGAGATCATTTATATAGATGCCCTAGAGCTGATCGCGATAGACCATCCTAAGGATGTTGACGTCTACCCCAATGAACGCCTTCTCTCAGCGCCACCCTACCCCGAGTTCTCCCTCTACCCGCTAACGGATCTGCGCCCGCCACGCGCAGCTCAGGACCACGAGGGCCGCAACGTCCTGAAGGCACTGAGCAAAGTGGACGATATCTGGTATGAGGAATTTGCGCGCACCGATATTCACGGCTATGCCGAAGAATTTTCACTCACGCTAGACCTGGGCGATCTCGCCGGCGTGGAGCATCCCGTGCTGCTGGCCTATGGCTGGGTGGACTATGCCCATTCGAGCTCGAATTGGGCGGCGGTTCAGCGCGGTTTAAACCTATCCCCCCCGCGACTCGAAGTAGCCGATGGGCAGGGAGGCTGGCAGCTTTTCAGCGCCGATATGGGTCACCCTGCGGGTTTGCCCAAGCACATGCTCTTCGATTTGCAAGATGCTTTTAAAAATGGCGATTACCGCATCCGCATCACGACCAATGCCGCCATTTATTGGGACCAATTCCTCGTCGGGGCAGCACAGGAGGTGCCATTGCACGTCCATCGCAGCAAACCAGCTACGGCGGACTTGCGTTGGCGCGGCTATCCCGCTCACACCTCCATAAAGGGCACCTTCGCTTTCCGCTATGATTACGACCAACTCCATCTCGAAGCGCCTTGGGGTACACACGGAGGCTCCTACACTCGTTTAGGGCCGGTCGATGAGTTGGTCGGCAGCACAGATGATCGCTTCGCCATTATGTTTCACGGTGACGAGTTGAGCATCGAATTTGCAGCAGATTCATTTCCACCGCCTATCCCCGGGATGCAGCGCAGTTATATGCTCTATGCAGATGGGTTTGGCAAGGATATGGATTTCCACTCCGCTCACTCGTTAACGGTCGCTCCGCTCCCCTTTCACGGGATGTCCTCTTACCCCTATCCGGCAAGCGAACGTTACCCACAAACGGAAGCCCACGTTGAATATTTGGAAGAGTATAATACCCGCCACGTCAGGGGATATTATCAGTAGATCAGTTCGGTAGTATAAAACCGCTGTGCGATGGACAGACTCAACTCCCATCCATCGCACAGCGGAAACCAATATAGTCCTGATACATATTCGGCGTCGCAGAATGCCGCGAGGCAGCGCGTATATCCATCCGGTTCGTGTGATAACCACCACCGCGATAGACCTTTAGATCCCCCTCAGCCGGTCCTTTGGGATCAGATTCCGGACTGCGGCTATAGTATTTGGTCTCAAACCAATCGTTAACCCACTCGCCGACGTTGCCAGATTGGTCCCAAATTCCAAACTCACTAACTCCCTTCGGATATTTGTTTACCGGCGTCGTCCTGTTTTCGGGATTGCTATAATTGGAATGATCCTGCGTTGGCTGCTTTCCCCATGGATACTCGCGTCCTTCACGGCCGCGCGCAGCCCATTCCCATTCGGCCTCACTAGGCAGGCGCTTGCCCGCCCACTCGGCATAGGTATGCGCATCCTCCCAAGAAACATTAACAACCGGATGATCGCCCTTTGCGCTGGGGAAACTTCTGTTCTGCCAATGCACCGGAGTGCGATGTCCAGCCACGTCTACGAAGTCTTTGTACTGCAAATTTGTCACTTCGTACGGGTCCATATAAAATGCCTTCAGCTGCACTTTATGCTCTGGGTTTTCGCTGTCACGACCCGCTAGGTTAGAGCCCATCCTCAACGGTCCACTCGGCACGAGAACCATTTCTCGCTCGTTGATTTTCGCCTGCATCTCTTGGCGTTTTTGTTCCATAGAAACAATCTCGGAACGCAACTTTTCTATTTCAGAGACACAGTCGGCATAACTCGTCTCCGTCACCGATATTTTGTCACTAAACTCTCGCTTGCGGCTGGCAACCTGTTCTACACCGGGCATCACGCGCATCAATTTCCTGCGGTAATCGATGAATATATGCACCCAAAGCACAGCGCATATAACAATCCCCAAACCGTAGGTCCAATCCCCCATTATAACCTCTCTTTCTTGACATTTGCCGGAGGCGAGAAGATATTAGTCGCCAAACTGGCCCGAAAGAACCCATGGCAAAACGCATCGCCCTCTATATAACCGTATTTTTCTCTTTTTACGCCCTTTGTGCGCTGGGCATAAATCTCGTCTTTAATCGCAGCCTGCCCGATATCGATGCGTGGAGTTTCCAGCCCAAGCGCATTACTAAAGTATACTCTCAAGACGGCCAACATTTAAAGGACTTCCTGGAGGAAAATCGAGAAATCCTCACCTATGAGGAAATTCCGAAGTCTATGCAGGACGCGTTGATATCCATCGAAGACCAGCGCTTTTTTTCTCATTGGGGCATTGATATCCGTCGTATTTTTGGTGCCGTATTCGCCAATGTCCGCTCCATGAGCCTTACAGCCCAGGGTGCCAGCACTATCACACAACAGTTGGCGCGCAATGTATTTAAGAAGGTGGGCAACCAGCGCAGTAGTGCGTCTATAGAAGCCGTCGCCGCCACCTATGCCCGCAAAATCCGCGAGCAGATCACCGCCGTTTATATAGAACGCCTCTACACCAAACAAGAGATACTAACCATGTACCTCAACAAGGTGTATTTTGGCCACGGTGCACATGGTTTAAAAGCAGCAGCGCGCTATTATTTTAACAAAGACGTGTCGGCATTAGCCGTCGAAGAAAGTGCTATGCTGGCTGGTCTACTCAAAGCCCCCAATGGTTATAGCCCCATCCGCCGTCCCGAACGGGCCATCAAACGCCGCAACCAAGTCCTCTATAGCATGGTCGACAATGGCAAGCTCTCACGCGCTACATACGAGCATCTGCTGCGCGAGCCCGTGATCACACACCAGCGCAGCCGCGCCGAAACCTATAATCTGGCCCCCTACTTCGTCGAACACGTGCGCCAACAGCTCCAACGAGAGTTTGGCACCGCCATCTACCGTGAAGGCTTTTCAGTGCGCACGACCCTCGACTCGCGCCTGCAGCGCATAGCCGAAAAATATTACGCCTTAGAGATCGGTCGCGTGCAGGAAAATGTCAACGCCTACCTAGCGCGCCAAGACTCGTCGGAGGGCCTACCCGACTCAGCCATTGTGCAAGCCGCTTTTGTGGCGATGGACCCCAAGACCGGGCGTATTTTAGCTATGATTGGCGGTCGCAACTTCAGCGAGAGCAAGTTCAATCGCGCCACGCAGGCAAAACGCCAACCAGGCTCTGCTTTTAAGCCGTTTGTCTATACGACGGCAATCGACAATAACCGCTTTACGACCGATGTGTTAGACGACAATGCCATAACGTTGCGCGACGAAACCACCGGTGAGCTATGGGACCCGGAAAATTATGATAAAAAACTAAAAGGCCCGATGACCTTACGCGATGGGTTTAAACAATCGCGCAATCTCATCGCCCTCAAGCTCGCAGATGAAATCGGACCTCGTCTCATTCGCCGCTATGCACGCAATATGGGCATTTCTACTCCGATCCGCGCCATACCTTCTATCGGAATCGGCACGAGTGAAGTGCTCCTGCTCGACCTAGTCGCGGCTTATTGCGTCTTCCCCAACAAGGGCATACATGTAGCTCCCTTTGCGATAGAACGCATTGAAGACAAAGACGGCAACGAGTTTTTTGCGAGGGACAGTGGCGATAAACGAGAAGTTTTGCGCCCAGCTGTAGCGGTAATCATGACCGATATGCTGCGCTCAGTCATCGACGAAATCGGCGGCACGGGTCGCTCCATTCGCACCCGATACCACTTTCGCCCAGCCTCAGCAGGTAAGACCGGAACGACAAACGATTACACCGATGCTTGGTTTATCGGCTTTACCCCACACATAGTTGCCGGCGTGTGGGTCGGGATCGACGATCCCAGTCTACGCCTTTGGCCGCGCCAAGCCGGCTCCGTTGCGGCACTGCCGTTGTGGGCCCAATTTATGAAGGAAGTATATGATGGGGTTGAACCATATCGCAGCATGGCGCGCGATGAATTCGACTATCCAGAGAATCTAGTGAAGCGCTTACCGATCTGCGAAGACACCCACAAACTCGCAACGCGTTTCTGCCCAAACCAAGGCGAAGATCTTTTTATTGCCGACGAAGCCCTGCCGGCCTCTTGCCCGTTACACGGTGGCACCCAGACCCCAAGCCAGTCGCGGGTACAGCGTTTTTGAGCTATTCTTCTAACTTGAATGTCGTCGGTTTGCGTCTCTTTTCGCGCGAGCGGAACTGTTCGACCTTTTTCTGTACTTCGCTGAGTTCCTTTTCCAACTCGGCGATTTCCTTCTGTAAACCCTCTACTTCCTGCTTGGTCGAATCCGTAGCGGTTTGCTCACTCTCAATCCGCGTTTCACATTCGCGGATCTCCTGACGCGCCAACTCGGCTTTGGGCTTGAGCCCAGACGAGGCGTTGAGATAGTCTATTATAATCCAGATCAGAAAACCAGCGGCGCCAACGGCGATGGCGATATATACCCAGGCCATATGCCCTCATTCGGTTAACGGGGTAATTCTTTCATAATTTTGGTTACGCGCGCGGCAAAATCCGGATTCATAAAACCCATGATCTTGGCCATTTGCTGGGGCTGCAGCATTTGCATCAAAGTCGCAACCGTCGTATCCGCCAACTCCGTCTCCTGTTGGAGAATTTCAGCGGCCCGTTGAGCTTTGATCTTGTCGTAGAACTTAGCCAATTCCTGCAGGCGTTCCTTGCGCTGGCGCTGGACGAGCGTATCCGCCGTCAGTCCCATTTTTTGCTTCTCATCATCCAAACTGTCCGCCGTAACTTGTAGCTTGACACTGGCGACAGCCAAACTCTCTTCCTTCGCCTCCGCCTCCAAACTCAGCGCTTCATAGCGAGTCTTATACTCTTCGGTTAGAACCACCAATTCGGATAGGCGATCTTCTTTTAAGTGGAATTCTTCGAACATATCGGTCGAATCCTTGTTGCCCAATAAAAAACCCATCAACTGCTGGGGCGATTCTACCGTTTTCGTAAAAAACAACATAGCGACAAGTGCCGCCGCAAAAGAGACGAACATGCCAATAATCAGTAGGGGAACTAATAGGAACTTCACTTACGACCTCGCTCAAGTCCATATGTGCACTACAATATAAAAAAGATATAGACTAAACCACCAATAATACTGGCCGAAAGACTGCGTTCAACCGCCTTGTTTTCGACTTCGACAATAGCCCGCTTAAGCATGGAACCGCCGCCTAGCATATCGACACTCCCACTTGGCACGGCATCGCGCCCATAGGCGCGAACTCTGCGCTCCCACCTCACCAAACCATCGGGCTGCGTTTCTAAACGCAGCACCAAGTCGCCATAGGCCTCGCGTTTTTTTCTGTTGCCCACAAACGGCAGCCAGCTACCCTCGCCAGGCGAATAAACCACGCGCGAACTCGCCAGGCGATAGTGAATGATACCGACCTCTTCTCCGACGAGAGGCGGTCGCACTAAAAGGCGATAACCCCGCTGTCGGAAAGTCTCTAAAAGTGCATCCTCCACGATCCAGTTGCCATCGTTTTTCTCATCGGCTTGCAAATAAAGAGGCATATGATCACCAATCGGCAGTGGACCAACCTGCTCATCTATAGCCTCTACAAACGCCCCCCCCATCAACTCCAGATCGGTCGGCAGGGTTCTCCCCCGCACCTCCGACGTCCGCCCCTTGCCCCAGGCCACAGCAACGGTGAAGTCACCCGCTAAGGGAACAAAGTATTCCCGACCTCGCGGGCGCGAGAAAGCCTGCCAAGTAAAGGGTCCTGGGCGCTGTGGTGTCGCCTTCAATTCGACCCTTAGTTCACTGCCTGCAGCGATCGCAGACAGTCCATCGATCAACACATAACGACGCTCTTCGTCGACGACTAAACGCGTTTCAGGCGGAGCCTGCTCTATTACAATATCGGCAAAAGCAGCGTGTATCTGCAAACGCAATGCGTCAATCTCAATGGGGTTGCTGCTTTCATTGCGCCAAGTGCAAATAATGGTGCCGATGATCCCAACCTCCATTAACTCGGCTACTATCTCGACACTAGGCAGTGGGTCTACATGGACCACGGCCGTTTTCAGTGCTACAAATGCCATGTTACCAACGCGCGCATCGGCCCCAATTTCGATGGGTCCGATCGCCATTTTCTCGACGTGTACATCAAAAGAATATACGGCCCCTTCCCCTGCTGCCAAGACCGACATCGATGCAGGAACCAACTCAGCGATGGGCCTTAATTGCTCTGGCCAGCGCCATTGAATCTGTTCTAAGGGGCGTCCCGTTGAATCGACGTGATCGACGTGAATTTCTAGTCGTCCTCGCTCCCCCTGATAAAGGCGCTGTGGTTCGACCTTCCAAGTGGTCTCAGGTGCCCGTACTAAGGCCAACGCGAGTTCACGCTGATGAGCCGCTGTTTCGCCAGCCGAAGAAAACATGGCCAGCGACCAGGACACAGCGCCGGTAGACTTGTTTGCGCTAAGATCGATATAGAGTGTATCCACGCTTTCGCCGGCAAGGGGATGTTCCCCATAGTCAATCTCTATATGAGAAGCCCGTAGGCGCACAGTCCCCCGCTGTGAGCGCACCGCACGAATATTCATATCTGAGGTGAGGTATTGCGCGCGCACGCCGACAGTAGCCTCCCCATCACCAGCAAAATAGTGCAAATATAATACAGCAGTCTGCTCTACATTGGGTCCAGCGATTGCACTCTGGGCAAAGCGGGCGGAAAATGTAGACCGCGCCATGGCTTGGCCACTATCAAAAACGAGCAAGAAGCCCAATATAGGAAGTAAATAACGAATCAACATTGCATGTGCCAGGTGCGACTCCAAACTTCGGGATTTACAGATAAAAAAGGAGGGGGTAAAAACTACTGAACTGCTTTTAACACTTAGACTTGCGAACGTTTAACTTTAACATAAAAGGCTGTGACTGTCAAGATACTTCTCCCCATTTAAACGGGGCGAGAAAGCGCATTGGGTGGCTAAAAGACTTGACTTGGAATAGCCTAGCTGATTACGTTGTAAAATCGCATCAGAGTATCTCCCAATTAGCTGTTTTCTCTCTACTTGTTTAGTATCGTGAGCGAAATTTTACTCTATTTTCTTTTCGCACCACCGCTGCTGCTCTTGGCATTGCCTCTATTGCTATCTCTGCGCATTAGTCGCACTGAGTCAACTTCTCCAATAACCGTAGAAATTCGACTCGGTATTTACCGAGCCCTGGCCGGCTTAACCTTACATATAGCAGGCCCTCAGCGCCTCTTACATATTTTGCTCTTTAATCAAAAACTTCCCATTCCCCGATTCGACCTATCTGCTAAGCCAAAACCAAAGCACAAGGCATCTCCCTCCTCAGCCCTACCCACCCAACAAACGGTTCAAACGGATGCCCCCTCGCCTACAGACACCAAACAAGATCGCAATATATTACTGTTATTAAGGTCTTTAGCAAGCCCTTTACTCGATTTTTTCATCCGCTTTCCACGCGTTTTTTCGTTAGGTGAGCTAAGGATACAAGGACGGGGCGGGTTTGCGAATCCAGCGCATACTGGTAGCCTATATGGTCTTCAACAGGCTTTGCAAACACTTCCTTTTAAACGTTTTTATTTTCACATAACACCTGATTTTTTCGCGCGAAGCATCTACGGGCAAGCTCGCTTAACGCTACACATTCATCTGGGTTTTATCATAGCACTGTGCATCCGCCTCGCCGTCCGCGCAGGCTTGCGTTATCTCGCGATGCGCTTTCGCTTTAGAATAGCCCGATTCATCTAAAAGACGGAGACGTCAATGCCATCTAGTGTAGAAGACCTCATTGAACGAGTCATGGGTGAATTACATCGCATCGTACAAACGGAAACCGTCGTCGGTGACCCAGTACAAGCGGGTGATTTGACCATCATACCGGTCTCTAAAATCTCCTTCGGTTTTGCCGCAGGTGGAGGCCAAGAAAACAAAGGACAGAGCGGGACGGGCGGTGGCGCCAGCGTCGAACCCATCGCCTTCTTAGTTATAGATAGCAGCGGCAAAGTACAGATTATGACACTGAACGATAAAGAAGTAGGCTGGGGACAATTAGCCGAACTCGTTCCCGATGCGCTGGGGAAACTCAAGCGTTTCGTCGACAAAAAGACATCTAAAGACGAGCCAGAGGAAGAAATAGAAGACCGCGAAGAAGCCTGAACCCCTTAGTGGTGCCCTCTTTCGGTGGGAAAGAGCTTAAAACGGCCATCTAAGAGCAGGTGAGTATACCACCCCACCACGCAGGCCACTAAGAAAACGATGTGGCCCTGCAGCAGCGTGTGCACGTTGTCCCAAGAAAAGCCCTCGACAAAGGCATGTCGCGCCCGCCAGTATTCATAAACAGCTCCGACGAGGACAGACACCACTAAGGGACTCACTTTCCAGTGTGTCCAACCCCGATGGTGGTCGAGGAGAGGCAACAGCGACAAAATAGCTACGAGCGTCGCCAATTCATAGCGCTCATTCCAACCCAGATAGAGTAGAAAACCAAATACGACACGGAAAAACCAGCGCTGTGGCACCGACGAAGTGTCGAGGTCGGGAAAGAGAGAGAAAAAAGTCGTAGTTGCGCATACCGTCCCCCAAGCACTGTAGTCCTGAGAATCGATATAAGACAGGCGCGAAGCCCCTTCAGCAACCGCAATACCCGCTATAACCCCGCTTATGAGATGGCCTTTAAAATTCATATCCGCTATTTTAAAAGTGCGACGCCCACCTAGCCAACCACTGGGGAGTTCTCTTGCTGGTGAAACAGCTGCCCGCAGGCCGCGTCGATATCGCGCCCACGGCTCTCGCGCACGGTAAAATCCGCTCCGCGCGCTTCCAATAATCGATAGAAGCGCTGTAGACGTTTATTCGACGGGCGGCGAAACTCGCTATCTTCACCGAGTTCGTTATACGGAATGAGATTGACCTTGCAGGGAAAACCGGCCGTCAGCTTAACTAAACGCTCGGCGTCTTCATCAGTATCGGTTAAATCGGCCATTAGCACGTATTCAAAGGTGACGCGGCGACCGCGCAATTCAAAAAAGTCGGCCGCGGCTGCTAATAGATCGGCAATTTTAAAACGGCGATTAATCGGCATAATACGCTCGCGCACTTCGTCCGTAGTGGCGTTGAGCGAGATGGCGAGCCCGACATTGAGGTCTTCGCGCGCCAATTTGTGAATACCTGGAACATAACCGGCCGTCGAAACTGTTATCCGCCTTCCTCCCAAACCCAACCCCGTTTCCAAACGCATTAGCTTTAATGCGCGCGAAACGGCATCGTAGTTGAGCAGTGGCTCCCCCATACCCATCATAACTACATTAGTCACGCGTTCTCCGCGACCGCGCGCATAGATCTCAACCTGTAAAAGCTGGTCGAGGATCTCACCGGCACTCAGGTTGCGCAACAAGCCCATGCGACCCGTTGCGCAGAACTTGCAGTCCAGCGGACAGCCCACTTGCGAAGAGAGGCAAACGGTCCGCCGCGTCCCATCAATAATGAGCACCGATTCCACCCGTTCGCCCGAGGGGATCTCAAAGAGGAATTTAACGGCCTGCCCCGTCTCTGATTCCCGGCGCACGACTTCGCGCAAACGACTGATATGAGCAATTTTATTCAGCTCCTCGCGAAAGGATCTAGACAGATTCGTCATTTCGCCAATCTCTTCTACCCCTTTGGCGTGGATCCAGTCTAAGATCTGTTGGGTGCGATATGGGGCCTGTCCCAGTTGTTCAACTAGGGCACCGACTTCACTCGGCAACAGCCCTTTGAGGTCTACGCTTTGAGATTCCACTACACTCTGCATATTTTTTAGGGTCCGGGGTCTAAATCTGCTTGACGTTAAATTAGCATAGGTTTATAATAAATAAATAGTTTGAGCTAGACAGGTCAATGCCCCACATCGCCCTGCCTCCCCTCATTTAGCTATCTAATATCACTTGAAAAAATTTGATCCTTCCATCTGGTTCTGGTTGAGCCTAGCCGTTGCTGCTATCGTTATGGGCGTGCGCATTGAGCTATTGCGCGAACTAGATGTAACAGCCGCTACCGCCTCAAAATCTACTTTGGTGCCCATTGCGGCGGTATCCACTGCGGCTGAGCCCGCTGTGACAACAGCCTCTATCGCCAATCTTCCCATTCCAAACAGCGAGCCCGCCGCTGGCGCTGAATGGTCTGATTTTGGCCCGCCACTGCCCCCTCCCATGGGTATCGCAACTGAACCCGATCACTATGTCGTTCTCGATACGCTACGCCAGGGCGACTCTATATACCTCTCTCTCAAGCGCAACGACCTGAGCGAGCGCCAAATTTCTCTACTCAATATCGCCCTCGGCAAAGTGTTTAACGCCAGCAGTAAATCGCGCCCCAAGGACTATTACCAACTCGTAGTAGATACGAGCGGGGTTGTGCGGCAATTTCTCTACACACCCTACAGAACGCCGGAACACCTCGTCCTAATAGAACAAATCGACGGGAAGCTCGTAGGGAAACGCGAAAAAAAAGCGCTTGAAACGCGCCAGTATATAGCAGAAGTATATATTGAAGACAACCTTACGAATGCCATTCGCGCCGCTGGTGAAGACGATGGGCTAACAGATCAACTCACTGAAGATATCTTTGGTTCAGTAATCGACTTTCGCACGCATCCGCGCAAAGGAGATCGCATTCGCGTCCTCTTTGAGAAAAAATATTTAGAGGGGAATTTCATACGCTATGGCAGCGTTTTAGTGGCCGACTACCAAGGGCAAATCGCCCAACAGAAAGCATTCCGCTACGCGCCGCCCGGTGGTAGCGGAGGCTATTATGATGGCGAGGGCAAATCGCTAGCGCGCATGTTTCTGCTCTATCCTCTGCAGTTTCGCGGTATCAACTCCCACTTCAATCGGCGACGTTTTCACCCCGTGCTCAAGCGCCCTGTCCCCCACCTCGGCACCGACTATGCCGCCTCAAGAGGCGAACCAGTTCACACCACCGCCATCGGCACCGTTACTCATGCCGGTCGCAAAGGGGGATACGGTCTACTCGTAGAAGTAAAACACCCCAAAGGCTATCGCACTCGCTACGCACACCTGAGCAAAATCACGGTGAAAAAGGGTCAGCGCGTCGCCCAGCGACAAGGTATTGGCCGCGTCGGCACTACCGGACGTTCCACCGGTCCGCACTTGCATTACGAGATCATAAAAAATGGCCGCCATATAAACCCCACCTCCGTTAACCGCGGCGAACGTGGTAAATCGCTCGATAAAAAGCATCTCGCCAATTTCGCAACACACCGCGACTCTTTGCTCAATCAACTCAAGGCATACCTGCAGCGCGCAGCACTCGCCGTCGAGACGGAGCATTAAGACGGCTCTACCCCGCACTTGCCTAGCTCTTGACATGATGCGCGCATTAGTTTGTATTGTGGGGCGAAAAGCCACCATAACACCCCCATTACAGGCGATGAGCGAAGATTCCATACGCGAAATAGAGGATCTGGCAGAGTCCGACGGGCGTTATAAGAAAGAAGCCTATTTCTTCGTCTACGACTCCCTCCAGTACACGGTCGAAAAAATGGGGCGTGAAAACCAAACACGCGAAAAACGCCATATTTCTGGACGCGACCTATTGAGCGGCATAAGTGATTTTGCCATCGAGCAATATGGACCGCTAACACTCGAAGTTTTCGCGCATTGGGGCGTGTACAAAACGCGAGATTTTGGGGAGATGGTCTTCAACCTAGTCAGTGCAGAACTCATGAGTAAAACGGAAAATGATTGTATCGACGACTTCGTCGACATCTATGATTTCGCCCAAGAATTCGACTGGAAAAAACGCCGAACAAATCAGCGTCCGGCGAAAAACGTATGAAAATAGCCTATTTTGATTGTTTTTCTGGCATCAGCGGTGACATGGTCCTCGGCGCACTGGTCGATGCCGGTCTCGACTTAGATTCTTTGCGCAACGAACTGGCAAAGCTGAATATTAAACAGCTCGAATTGACGAGTGAGCGCACAGAGCGCCACGCTATCGCCGGAAGCCATGTAAAGGTCCATATTCGCGGCGAAGCCATGGCCGACGCCCACGAACACCACCTAGAATTACCCAAATCCAGTGATACACACCCCCCTAGTCACGATCGCGAAGGTGACCATACCCACAGCCACGAAGGTGAACATACCCACAGCCACGAAGGTGAACATACCCACGAGCATCATCATTTAGCGGACATCCTCGGTCTAATCCGCGACAGCCGCTTAGACCAGAAGGTACGCGACACCTCATGCGCCGTTTTCGAGCGCCTCGCCGTGGCCGAATCTACGGTGCATGGTAGCCCGCCCGAAAAGGTCCACCTGCACGAGGTCGGCGCACTCGACGCCGTGGTCGACATAGTGGGGACCATAGCCGGCTTGCACCTTCTCGGTATAGAAAAAGTATACTCCTCGCCTCTGAGCTTTGGCACGGGTTTCGTGCGCTGTGCGCACGGTCGCTATCCCGTACCCGTACCCGGTGTTTTGGCGTTGTGTCAGGGCATACCTAGCATCCAGACGGATATCCGCTCCGAACTCGTCACTCCCACCGGCGCCGCTCTTATCACAACGCTGGCCAGCCAATTTGGCCCCGCGCCAGTTTTTAGCCAGACGGCGGTCGGCTATGGCGCAGGCAGCCGTGATTTAGAAGAAATTCCCAATATGTTGCGCGTGCGCATTGGCGAGATGAGCAGCACTATAACTCGTGGGGAACTCATTCATATCGAGGCCAATATCGATGATATGAACCCGGAAGTGTATGGCTATCTATTTGAGCTTTTACTCGAACGCGGAGCCCGCGACGTCTATGTCGCACCCATCTTTATGAAGAAGGGACGCCCCGGCCACCTTTTGGGAATTCTTGCCGATGAATCCCATCGAGAGCTATTAACCGAAACAGTGCTAACCGAAACGACGACGCTCGGCGTGCGTTATCACAGCGTTGAACGGCGTATTTTAGAACGCTATGTACGCCAAGTAGAAACAGCTTATGGTCGCGTAGGTGTTAAAATTGGTCAGCTCAATGGCCGTCTGCGCACCGCCCCCGAATACGAGGACTGCGCCCGCCTAGCCCGTGAGCATCAGGTGCCCATCCTATCCGTTTATGAAGCCGCAAGTGCGGCCGCCGCCGAGGAATGATTATGCCGCTATTGTTGATTCAGCTCATTGCGATCCTCTTGCTCTTAAGCCCACAACACAGCGCAGCAGCCAGCCGCGGCGACCTCAACAGATTTGACAACCTGCGCACACTCGAATCAATCGACGGTGTTGAGCGGCTCGTATTAGGTGATGCCAACGGCAGAATTCATATTCTTGAAGGCAAGGATGAGACTTTTACAGAAACTTGGGTCAGCGAGTACATGGAAGGGGCAATCAGCGGCGTCTTTGTCGTCGATGTCAACGATGACGAGCTCGAAGAAATCGTCGTCTTTACCGACCAAGGGCGCATACACTACATAGACTCAAAAGACTACCGAGTCATCTGGAGCAACCCACCGGGCGAGTACGCACGCATCACCAGTCAAACCGTGCACAACATAGATGACGACCCGCAGCCCGAGCTATTGTTTTGCGCCGACGGCCATCTGATTGTCTACGATGGCCGCGACCAGTACGAGCAGTGGCGCAGCGATCAAAGCAATCTGACGGCTCGCGAAATACTCGTCGGCGATGTCGATGGCGATGGCGAAGAGGAAATCGTGCTAAACGACGGCTATATCTTCGATGCTCGTTTTTTTGATCTCGAATGGCAATCGCCAGAATCCTTTGGCGAACACCTGGGGCTTCTCGACATTGACGAGGATGGTATTGCCGAACTAATTGGCGAATTTCAGGGGCGCTTTTTACGCATTTTTGACGTCGACCTGCGCCGCGAAAAATCCATCGCCCGCTGAGCAACTCATATCTACATATACTCGGCTTCGCCGCCCGTATATATTCAGCGACAAGCGCTCAATGAACAATTTATAGCAAGGAGTTTTGAAATGGCACGACCCGTAACTCTATTCACCGGCCAATGGGCTGACTTGGACATCGAAACGATGTGTCAGAAGGCCAAGGACTTCGGCTACGACGGTCTCGAACTGGCCTGCTGGGGCGACCACTTTGAAGTAGATAAAGCCGATGCGGCCTATTGCAAAGCAAAGCGCCAGCTCCTAGATAAATACGATCTGCAAGTTTTTTCGATCTCCAGCCATTTGGTCGGCCAAGCGATCTGCGACAATATCGATGAGCGCCATCAGGCCATTTTGCCACCGCACATCTGGGGCGACGGCAACCCCGAAGGCGTGCGCAAGCGCGCCGCTAAAGAAATGATAGCCACGGCGCGGGCCGCCAAGAGATTTGGCGTCGATGTCGTAAACGGTTTTACCGGTTCTTCGATCTGGCACTTACTCTACCCCTTCCCCCCCATCCCACCAGCGATGATCGATAAGGGCTACAAGGATTTTGCCAAGCGCTGGACTCCGATTCTAAACCAGTTCCAAAAGCTCGGCGTCAAGTTTGCGCTCGAAGTGCACCCAACGGAAATAGCGTTCGACATTGCATCCGCTGAACGCGCGATCGAAGCCCTCGATGGACATCCGGCCTTTGGTTTCAACTACGACCCGAGTCACCTCGGCTACCAAGGGGTCGATTACGTCGAGTTTATCCACCGTTTTAGCGATCGCATCTTTCACGTGCACATGAAGGACGTCGGCTGGTCTGCCACGCCCACCGATGCCGGCGTATTCGGCGGGCATCTCGACTTTGGCGATCGCCGCCGCTCCTGGGATTTCCGTTCGTTGGGCCATGGCAATATCGATTTCGAAGAAATCATCCGCGCCCTCAATCGCATCAACTATCAGGGGCCTCTCTCCGTCGAATGGGAAGATGCAGGTATGGACCGTGAGCACGGTGCCACCGAAGCGGCCGCCTTTGTTAAAGAAGTCGATTTCACTCCTTCGGCGGTCGCTTTTGACGCCGCTTTCGAAAACTAAATAGATGTTTGTCCTCGACGGTCTCCGGCGTTGGCGCTGGAGACCGTCCCTTGTTTTATGGGCCACTGGAGCCCTGTTCTCCATCTTCTCAGCGACAACAAATGCTCAGGGACCGATCGAGCTCGAGCCACTTGTTAAACGCTTGGCTGAAGCCGAATTGCGCCGACGCCTAGCGGGGTCCACCGAAGAAGCACTCGTACAAGTGTTGACCCAAGCGGCCCTGTCGCGCGACCCCATGGTCGACACAGTAGCCATCTACGATATCATCGTCCACTACGACCCCAAGCGCTATCACAACCCGCGCGTCGGCACCTATCCGCTCAATTTTGAGGATCAGTTCGTACTGTGGGGAAAGCGCATAGCGCACTTTACGAGAAGCTCCGCATGGTCGAGTGGGCGCTTTTATTTGCGCGATATATCGAGCGGCCGCATCGCCTGGGTCTTCACCGCCGATGCACGCCATCTCTACAGCCCAGAAAAACTACCTCGAAAATCGCAAAATATATCGCCCTATACGGGCCTACACGCAACGAGCCAATGGCTGCGCCTCATGCGCGAGGAAGATCGCGAAATGGTCATGCGCCGCCTGCGCGAAGAAGCGAGTAAACGCGCCAATTCTCTGACGAAGGACTTAAAGCCGTGAAGCCTATTATTGCACTGGTGGCACTCGTAATCTTCAGCTGTGGTGGCAACAATCAAAACAACAAACAAACGCTCGTCTATACGCGCGGATCCGATTCAGTAGGATTAGACCCCGCTTTAGAAACCGACGGCGAGTCCTTCAAAGTCTGCGATAATATCTACGAAACACTCGTAACGTACGAATCCGAAAGCACGGCAGTTATCCCGCAGTTGGCCCATTCGTGGGATGTCTCGGCAGACCAACTCACCTGGACCTTTCATTTGCGTACCGACGTGCGTTTCCACGACGGCACCCCCTTTAATGCCGAAGCCATGTTATTCTCTTTAGGACGACAATTCTACCCAGACCACCCTCAGCACAAAGTAAATGGCGTCTATAAATACTGGACCGATATGGGGATGGATGAGGTCGTCGCCGATATGCGTGCCACCGATGACTCGACCTTTGTCTTTTACCTCAAACAGGCCAACGCCCCTTTCCTTTCGACTTTAGCCATGAATTTTTGCGCGGCTGTCAGCCCAACAGCCGTTAGGAAATACGGTCTAGATTATTTTAAAAATCCGGTGGGAACGGGCCCCTTCCGCTTCGTCGAATGGCGCAAGGACGAACGCCTCGTACTCGAAAGCAACAGCGAATATTGGGATGGAGAGCCGCAACTAGCGCGCCTCATTTTCAAACCGGTGCAAGAAGCATCCGTGCGTTTCCTCGAATTAAAAAAAGGCACCGTCCATGGCATGGACAATCTCAGCCCCGAGTATATCAGCCAGGTTCGCAAGGACGAACAGCTACAGCTTCTGACCCAACCGGGAATGAATATTGGCTATTTAGCAATGAATATGGACAGGGCACCCTACGACAATGTTCTCGTGCGCCGCGCCATCAATCACGCCGTCAACAAAAAAGCCCTCGTCGACAATTTCTACCAGGGAATGGCCATAGCGGCTAAAAACCCCATTCCCCCAACGGTGTGGGGCTACAACGACGATATAGAAGCCTATGATTACGATCCAGAAAAAGCGCGCACATTGCTTGCCCAAGCGGGGTTTCCCGATGGCTTCGACACCGAACTCTGGGCCATGCCCGTGCCGCGCCCCTATATGCCACAACCCGACAAAATTGCACAGGCCATCCAGGCCGACTTAGAAAAAGTCGGCATCCACGCGCGTATCGTGCAGTGGGAATGGGGGACCTATCTGGACAAAGTGTTTGAAGGCGAACACGAGATGGCTCTCTTGGGCTGGACCGGAGACAACGGCGATCCGGATAATTTCCTCTACGTCTTATTAGACAAGATGGCAGCCGTCAAACCAGCCCAAAATATAGCCTTCTACCGCAGCGATGAGCTGCACGATATCCTGGTCCAAGCCCGCACCAGCGCCGACCACAGCGAACGCGTACGTCTCTACCATCAAGCACAGGATATAATCCACCGCGACGCTCCTTGGGTCCCGTTAGTTCACGCCACGCAGACCGCTGCTTTTCGCCGCGAAGTAACGGGATTTAAACTGCACCCGACGGGTAGCAAATGGTTTCGCCATGTGAGGCTAACGCCGCGTTAAAATGCTTCTATATATTCTCAAGCGCCTCGTCCTACTCGTTCCCACCCTAATCGGCATTTCAATGCTGGTCTTTCTCATGCTCTACCTGGTGCCGGGAGATCCGGCACAGGTCATGCTCGGAGAACGCGCCAATGCTGAAACCCTGGCCGCCCTACGCGCCGAAATGGGATTAGACCAACCCTTTCACGTCCAGTTCTATCGCTTCTTCACCGGTTTACTCTCCGGCGATCTGGGGCGTTCCATCCGCACACATGACAAAATCACCACCGAAATATTCCAGCGTTTTCCCGCCACCTTTGAACTGACGATCTTTAGCATGTTCTTGGCTACAGTCATCGGCGTCAGCACTGGCCTACTAGCGGCCGTGCGCCGCGGCAAACTCATCGACTTCTTCAGCATGGTAGGCGCCACGGCCGGGATCTCCATGCCCATCTTCTGGCTGGCCCTGATGCTCATTCTATTACTCTCGGTCTACGTGCCCATCTTTCCCATCTCGGGCCGATTGAGCACCCATATATATTTACAGCCCATAACCTACTTCTATACGCTCGACGCACTGCTCGCCGGTGATCTTGTGGCTTTCGGCAATGTGCTCTGGCACCTATTTCTTCCCGCTATCGCCCTAGGCACTATTCCCATGGCCGTTATCGCCCGTATGACACGGGCCAGCCTACTCGAAGTGCTCGGCGAGGACTTTGTTCGCACCGCCTGGGCCAAGGGCTTACCGCGCCGCTTAGTCGTCCTTCGCCACGCCCTGCGCAACGCCTTTATCCCCACCCTCATTGCCCTCGAATTTGGCTATCTGCTCGGCGGCGCCGTCATCACCGAAACCATCTTTTCTTGGCCGGGCGTGGGGCGCTGGATATTCTTAGCCGTGCAAGCGCGCGATTTTCGCGCGGTACAAGGTGGCGTATTGCTAATTGCCACGGTTTTCGTGCTGGTCAATTTGTTGGCCGATGTGCTCTACGCCTATTTAGACCCGCGCATCCGCTACAACAAATAAAGGCCGAGTTCCCAGTGGGAAACTCGGCCTATCTACACACCACACACTACACCCAATACATACTACAGGCGCGTCCACGCCCCTTTTTTCTTTGAAGAGGCAACCGCGGCGGCGACAAATTTCATACCGGCAACCCCTTCGTCCACGCTCGGATGATCAAAAGCGGCGGGCACCTTCTTTTCGCCATTTCTCCTGCGCACCAGACGCTCCATCGTTACATGTAAATTGGCCAATGCCTCGAAAAAATCCTCGTGGTGGCCAGCCGGCACGCGCAAATATGAACCGACGGAGTCAGGCTCGACACCCGTGCCGATCCAATAGGTCTCATCGTGGACTCCGCGCCGCACCAGCAGCTTTTCGGCCTCTTCCTGATGCCACTCTAAAGACCCCTTGGTACCAAAGACGCGAAAGCCATTATCGTTCCTGTAACCGATGGCAATCTGCGTCGCTGTAATAATGGCCGTAGCTCCGTTTTCCATCTCGGCAATAACATTAAAATCGTCGTCGAGCACGCGTCCTGCAACAAAAGTATTGAGCCGTGCCGAAACCTTTTTAACGGCGAGTCCCGTCACCCAAGTGGCCGCTACAAAGGCATGGGTGCCAATATCGCCACCGCAGTTGGAAATCCCCGTGCGCTTGGGATCCGTGCGCCAAGAGGCCTGCTGTTGACCGCTCTCTTCTACGGCGGTGGCCAGCCAGCCCTGGTTGTACCAAGATTCGACCTTGCGCACTTCGCCGATATCGCCTTTGCGCACCATCTCCTTGGCCATCATCATCATCGGATGCCCCGTATACGTATGGGCCAATACGAAGGGTACTTTTTTGCGCTTGGCGATGCGCGCGATGTCCTGAGACTCGGCCACCGTCATGGTCATCGGCTTCTCGCACAGAACCGGAATACCCGCTTCTAAGCAAGCTTTGGCCGGGGCATAGTGGGCAAAGTTGGGCGTGACGATCGTAATATAATCGAGATCGAGAGCACCACTTTTTACAGCATCTATCATCGCTTGGTAATCTGCATAACCCTGAATGCCATAGTCCTTTGCCGCGCTCAGAGATGCTTTGGCGTCGCTGCGCAAAGCACCTGCAACTAATTCGCGACTGGCGTCGATAGAAATGGCGCGGGTGTGTACCATGCCGAAAAAGTTATCGGGGCCGCCACCACCGATCATGCCTACTTTGAGTTTGGCCATCGTTTCGATTCTCCTTACAGAACAATTAATCTGGTGAGACCGGCGTGATTTTTATACAGGCACCGGCTGACAAGCGAAATGTCCATATTTTTAAGCATTTCTCCCAGCCCTGTCAATCACCTCAAAAATAGGTCGCCGCACTAAATAGTACGGCCGCCGAATCGAGTTCGTTGGCAAAGGGGTCGACCTCTGTCGTACGCTGGTAATCGAACTTGAAAACCGTGTCTACATGAGGACGGAAATTTAGTCCCATCGTTTGCCTTTTTACATCATCGCCACGCCCATCCGCATCAAAATCGACAGCCCCCAAACGCAGAACGCCCGCAAAAAGAGAACCGGGTAAGGCCGTCAGCCAGTTCTTGCCAAAAGTCCCGCTCAATTCGGCATAATAGCCATTCTGACTTCCCTGGAATACCGCACTCTCCGCGGGCACGTCGATGCTAGCACCCACGTATTCTCCTTGCAAGTGCCAACGCCGCCAGCGCCCATCCCAATCAAACGCCCAGATCGTCGCGACACGGCGCTCATCTATTTCTAACCCCTCGACTTTCCAAACATTATAGGGCCCCGTATGCACAGACAGGCCCAATTCCAGCGCTTGCAGCGGACTGACACCGATGCGCCCAACCAGTGAGGGATGACTGTTGTTGTCCTCGAAATTACCGCGTCCTGCCGCAAAGCGCGTACCGGCCTCGTCGCCGAAGAGCAGGCCTTCGTCAAAACCGTTTACGCCATATAGCTCGTAGGTGATACGCATCCCGTCCTTGGGGAAGAGTGCGCCATAGATCCCCATACCTGCCTCCGACAGCGCCGTGGGAATTAGCTCCGTGCTAACTAATGGACGGTCAGTCAATTCATTAGCCGGACTGTCGTGGGCTAAATTGAAACGCCCCAACGGCGATAGTAAAATTCCAGCACGGAATATAAGTGCCGGGTGAATTTCAAAATCCAACAGCGCCATTTCTACTTTGATCTCTTCACCGCCTTCTTCGAACTCGAGTTCGGAAGCTACGCGCACTCGGTCGGAAACCGAGGTATAGGTGAATAGGTTGAAGCGCTTCGCTTCAAAAGTCAGGTCTTCAATAAAACCCGCTGCGCGCTCGTAGCGGAAATGTGCTTCGGTATAACCACCGAGCCGCGTGCGCCCGGCCTGAGCCATAAAAGGCTTGTCGCCAATCCCCCCCCGCACAATGGGACTAGGTTCATCTGCGCTAGCACAAGTTGTCAACAAAGCCATAAGTGTTGCGAAGTATATTTTTAACATAGTATTCTCATTCGCTATAAATGGTGATTTCGAGTATTCCATCACGGCGCTCTATCGGGTATGTAAGCAGCGAGCGCTCGGCTGGACCGCGCAATACTTGCCCATCTAATGCAAAAGCCGAGCCATGGCAGGGACAGGTGATCACTTTCTTTCCAGGGCGCACCTGGCACCCCAGATGCGGACAGTCGGCTTCCAAAGCGCGATAGCCCCCGCCAGCCTGGCGCAACAATACGGCACTAACCGTTCCATTGTGAACAATGACGGCAGAGCTTTTTAACCAAAACAATTCCAATTCGGCCTCGTCGACTAACAACTTGCCATCACGCACCTCTGCCCGATGCATCGGCACCGTCGCACACCCCAACAAGAGGCAGGCAGGCGCTACTTTGAGGAATTTCCGTCGATCCACGTTCGGCCCTATAGAGATTTAAGGAAACTCACCAACATCTGCTGGTCGGCTGCACTT
>JBLHGI010000038.1:0-26362 GCA_047616505.1 Planctomycetota bacterium | reverse complement strand
GCAATATGGTTATCGCTGCACGGCGGTAAAGATTGACCCCTATCTCAATTACGATGCTGGCACGATGCGCCCGACTGAACATGGCGAAGTATGGGTGACAGACGATGGCGGCGAAATTGACCAAGACCTGGGTAATTACGAGCGTTTTTTAGGGTTAGACCTGCCGCGTCGTAACAACCTTACGACCGGTCAAATCTACCACACGGTGATTGAGCGCGAGCGGCGCGGTGAGTACTTGGGGCAGACGGTGCAGCCTATACCGCACATTACTGACGAGATTACGCAGCGGATCCAGGAAGCGGGCAAGGGCTTTGATATCGTGCTTGTTGAGATTGGCGGCACGGTAGGGGACTACGAAAACGAGCCTTTTCTATTTGCCATGAAAGCCTTAGAGCGCGAGTTGGGCGAAGAGCATTTCGTGCATTTGCTCATCACCTATCTGCCGATACCACAGCACGTGGGTGAGATGAAAACCAAACCCACGCAGCAGGCCATACGCATGCTCAGCGAGCATGGGATATTTCCCGATTTTATCGTTTGCCGCGCTGAGATAGGGATCGACGAAGTGCGCAAGAAAAAGATCCAGGTGGGTGCTAACGTGCCCAACGACCATATAATTTCGGCGCCCGATGTGGAGACGATTTACGATATACCGCTCACGTTGGAAGCCGAGGGGTTGGGCATGAAACTGCTCAAAAAGCTTTCCTTGGAGCCGCGGCGTGAACCCGAGTGGGATCGTTGGGAAAAGCTCGTGCAGCGCAGTCGTGAACCGAGCAAGCGCGTACAGGTGGCCATGGTCGGCAAATACGTGGGTATCGGCGATTTCCAACTCAAGGATTCCTATATATCTGTAAACCAATCGTTGGTACACGCTGGAGTTGCCTGGGATGCCAAAGTAGACATTACCTGGATTGATGGGCACAAATTTGAAAATGGCGAAATCAACGTAGAGGAACTGGAGCGTTTTGACGGAATTATCGTTCCGGGCGCGTTCGGTGCTGGTGGTGCAGAAGGCGTAATTCAAGCCATTCGCTATGCGCGCGAAAACAACGTGCCCTTTTTGGGTCTGTGTTACGGCTTGCAGTTAGCCGTAGTCGAATTTGCGCGCAATATCGCCGGTATCAAGGGGGCGACATCGGAGGAGTTTGACGAGAGTTCCGAGTGGAATGTCGTGTGTGTACAGGAGAATCAGAAAGATATTATAGAGGGCGGGCGAATCGGGGGTAGTATGCGCTTGGGGGCCTATGCCGCCGTGCTCAAAAAGGATAGCCGAGTGCTCGAACTGTATGAGAAGTCGGGGCGTTTGTCCGAGGATGGGGATCGCATACGGCAGTTACTCAGCCAGCCCGACGAGGCTTTCCGCATTGGTATGGTCATGATGGATCGGGACAAAGTCGTATTGGAACGTCATCGCCATCGCTACGAAATTTCGCCGCGCTTTGTCGAATTATTAGAAGACGAGGGGCTCGTATTTTCGGGCTATCACCGCCGGATAGATGGCACGCGGCTGATGGAGTTTATTGAGTTGACCGAACATCGCTATTTTGTTGCCACGCAGGCGCATCCCGAATTTAAGTCGCGTATGGACAACCCATCTCCTCTCTTCGCCGGTTTTGTCGCCGCTTCGTTGGACTACCAACAGGAGCGGGCAAAGGAGAATGAGGGGCAGGTGGCCGCTTCTTAAAGCCTGCGACTTACGTGCTGTCCTTCTCCTTGTTGTGTTTTTTGTGTCGCGCTCCTCGTAAAGGGGCGCGACTTTTTTTTGTTGTGTTGCTCTTGGGGTTGTATCAGTGCGCCCCGATCGAGCAAGATGCACCTCGTGTGGAAATACCGAGTGCTGATGCCGAAGCGCGCGATGTGTTGCTACAGTTGGTGCGGCCCGGAACGCGTTTGCAGATACGCGCTGCACAGGTCCATGAGTACAGCAAAGAGCAAGTAGCCATCGCCGATGGGGGGGTAGAGGTGACTTTCTATAATGCCGAAGGGCAAGAGGGGGTGCATCTTCGGGCCGAGCGATTGCGGCTCGATCATAGGAGTGGTAGTATGGGATTGGCTGGCGGTGTGGTGTTGCGCTCTAATGATAGTCTCGAAGTGCAGGCCGATTCGCTACTGTGGGAAGCGGAGGGCGAGCATCTCCGCGTGCCTGGGACCTTAATGGTAATCCATGCCGAGGGGCGGGAACAAGGGCGGGATTTAGAGACGGATTCGGCGGCCGAGGCATGGTTGCTATACGATGTAGTCGGTCGTTGGAATTTCTCGGCTGAGGACGAGACCGTAGAGGTGCGTGCCGGTCGCGAGCGCAGCCAACGGCTCGATGGTCAACTGCAGATACGCTACGAGGATGCAGAACTGCGTTTTGCGGGGATGCGTCTGACGGGAGATGTTGCCCACTGGGTGCCTGGAGACCGCCAAGCGTATTTTGGTGGTGGGGTTGAGGGGGTTGATTCCTCTGGACATTTTTCGGCGCGCGATGTCGAGGTGGATCTGCAGGCACGTCGCTTGATAGCGCGCGGCTCCGTCAAGTCAGAGCGGGGCTCAGCAAAGCTCGAGGCCGAAGAATTTGTCGAGGAATGGCAGGCGCATAGATCGTTGGCCTCTGGTTATCCGGCTCGCTACGAGCGCGATGGTCGAGAGATTGAAGCGCGCCAAATACGCTATATACGTGATGAGGATCGGGTCGAAGCTGATAGTCAGGTTGTCTTTCGCGAGGGCGAACGCCTACTGGGAGCGCGTCATTTGGTTTATGTCGGTCAGAACGCAACGGTGGCGGCCCAGGGCGCCGTCTTGCTAAAAGGTCCAGAGTTAGAGGGGATCTTGAGTGGTGATAGTCTGTTCTTTGACCTCGATGTTGAGCGCGGCTGGATAATGGGATCGCCAACCTTGCGCCGCACGGACAAGGGGACGTTACAGCTGAGTGCCGATTCTATGTACTTCGATCTCGGTGCAAAGACACTCAGTGGTTCCGACCATTTTGTCTTAGAGAGTGATGGTATCGAGGCCAGTGCGCGCGTAGGACACTATAGTGCGGAAAACGAGCAAGTCTCGTTCGCCGGTTCTGTCGTGTTAGAACAAGATGATAGAGAAGGAGAATATCGCAGTCGGATAGAGTCCGATTCACTTGTTGTAACCCTAGAGGAAGGGATTGCACGCGAGGTGTGGGCATCCGGTGAGTTGCAGGGCAAAATTGAGATGGGGGTCGATCGCGTTAGTTGGATTGAAGGGCGCGGTGGCCGGATGTGGTTGGCTGATAATAAATTAGAGCGGATAGAGTTAGATGCCAACGCAGATGCGACGTATCACCATTTGGAAAAGGGCGAAGTGAGCCGGTTTCGCGGCCAGCGAATGTTCTTGTATTTCGATGAAAATGGACTGTATCAGGTGCGGGTAGAGGGAGATGCCAAACTCGTATCGCGTCTCGTGCGCGACGATGGCAAGCCCGCGGTCAACGAGGTCGTTGGCCAGCAGTTGGAGATCGATTTTATAGAGGGGTCCATCGCTTCTGTCCAGGTTGGGCCGGAGACTGAAGGTACCTATTTTCCACCGGAGAAAGAAGAGTAGTGGCACTTAGAGCGGTCGATTTGCGCAAGCGCTACGGTGGTCGCGCCGTGGTCAATGGGGTCAGTATCGAGGTGGGGGCAGGTGAAGTGGTCGGTTTATTGGGGCCCAATGGAGCCGGTAAAACCACAACCTTTCACAGTATGGTTGGCTTTCTGACACCCGATGAGGGCCATATTTTTCTCGACGATACCGATATAACCGATCTACCGATGTATCGCCGCGCACACCAAGGAATTGGTTATTTACCGCAAGAGACATCCATTTTTCGCCGTCTGACGGTGGCGCAGAATATTCGTGCTGTATTAGAGACGCGCGGTCTAGAACGGCGTGCTCTCGATACGCGTTTAGCCGAGTTGCTGGCCGAACTCGACTTGATGCCGCGCGCCGACCAGCGCGCCGATACGCTGTCGGGCGGAGAGACGCGTCGAGTGGAGATTGCCCGCGCACTCGCATGCGATCCGCGCTATATCCTACTCGATGAGCCGTTTGCCGGAATCGATCCGCGCACGGTCGAAGACTTACAGAATATCGTATCCGATTTACGGGCGAAAGGACTGGGCGTATTGATTACGGACCACAATGTGCGCGAGACCTTAGAGATTACGGATCGCGCATATATTATGGTCGATGGCCAGATTCTGACGGCGGGTACGGCACGAGAATTGACTAGCGATGAGCAGGTTCGGCGTATTTATTTAGGCGAGCGTTTTCAAATGGATCGCTGAGGCCTTTACGTCTCGCTATCTTTACTTGACACACCTTCCCACTTGCTATTATACTCTGTTGACAGCAATTATCGGACCAGTGCCATAAATAGCTAAAAAATTATTTAGATAAGTCGATTTTATGCTTCGCATTTCACAAAATATGAGCCTCCAGCAAAAGATGGCTCCCCAACTCATCCAGTCACTGCAGTTACTGCAGATGTCGACATTGGAATTGGAGTTGGAGATCAAACAACAGCTGGAACTCAACCCTTTACTCGAAGAGTCGATGGAGCAACTCGAAGAGAGTGAGGAGCCGAAGGAAGAAGTCGAAGCGGTTAAGGAAGAAGAAGAGCTGCCGCAGGAGACCGAGGAGGTCGATTGGGATGCCATGCTCGACGAGCAATTCGACACCGGGTCCTATAATAGCGAACGCACGGAATATGATCCCAACTGGGAAGTCGATCGCGAACCCCAGGAGAATCGCATAACGACGATTCCACCGTTAGTCGAACGATTGCACGAACAGTTAGCGCTTAGCGATCTGCCAATAGAGGATCGGGAAATTGGTGAACTGATAATTGGCAACTTGGACGATCGCGGCTATTTGGGTTGTCCGTTAGGGGAGGTTGCAGCCGATTTAGATGTCGAAGACGCGGATGTAGAACAAGTTTTGCGCGTCATTCAGACCTTTGAGCCTCCCGGAATTGCAGCGCGGGATCTGCGCGAATCGCTATTGATCCAACTGGCGCTAAACAATGAGCCTTTTGCTGAATTGGCATTGGAAATCGTGCGCGATCATATGGAAGATTTGACGCGTCGCCGACTTACGCGGATTACGCGCGCCTTGGGTATTTCTAACGATGTGCTCAAAGATGCGCTCGCCGTTATTGAAGGTTTGCAGCCCTATCCCGGTTCCATGAGCAGCAGCGACTATAACGGATTGCTGACGATGGATACCGAAGTTTCCTATATTACGCCGGATCTAATTGTCGAAAAAGAAGGTGAGGTGTGGGTCGTATCGCTTACAGATGGCACCCTGCCTTCGCTGCGCATCAATGCCGTCTATACAGATCTGCTCAAAAAACCCAAGAAAAAGAAGAAGAAGAAGGGGCCTGATGAAGTAAAGACTTACGTCTCAAAAAAACTCAATGATGCGCGTTGGTTGATCAATGCCATCCACCAGCGGCGTACGACTATGCTCAAGGTGGCAAATTATTTGGTGCGTGCGCAGATGGGATTTTTTGAGCACGGCTCTTCACATCTAAGGCCGATGGTGCTGCAGGATGTAGCGGACGAGGTCGAGATGCACGTGTCGACGATTAGCCGGGTTAGTAACGGAAAATACATGCAGACGCCGCATGGAGTCTTTGAACTGAAGTACTTCTTTGACAGCAAAGTGAGTATGGATGTTGGTGAGGATGTTTCGGCGCGCTCCGTGAAGGATAAGATTGCGCGCATGGTAGCCGATGAAAATAAATCTAAGCCGCTCTCGGATCAGGAGATTGCCGATGAGTTGGGTAAGGATGGGTTGCGGATCGCTCGGCGCACGGTGGCTAAGTACCGCGACCAATTACAAATTGCTTCGCAGCGCTATCGCAAGGAGCTGTAGTGTTATAAAGTATGTGATTGGAATGATGAGTGTTATGAGACCCGTTGAGCTTTAGAAGAGCTGAGCGGGTTTTTTGTTGGTGTGGGGAAGGGGGAGCGCCGCCGATACTGCACTAAGGGGCGATCGAAACTCGGTCTGCGGTCTCAGACAACGATCGCCCCTTAGTGCATACCGCCGCACACTTTTAGGGTTGGGAGGAAAGCCACTAAAAAAAGAAGGAGAATGTTGGCCGAATCTGCCTTGGGAATCGCAGATGGTTGAGCATTCCTGTAAGGAGGCCCGCCAATTAGAGTAAGTTCCCCTCGTCGTCGAAATTCATCTCCTGCAATTCGCCGACCTGTTGCAAATCGGGGTGGTCGCCAAATTCTCGCAGCAACATTTCTGATATTTCGATCTCGCCGACATTGAGCGTATTTTTTATGCGCACTACCCGGGCTCTTTCCGTTTTTTCTAAGCGCTGCACGTCGAGAGCCGCTTCAATCGCTTCGCGATCGCTCTCCATTATGACTGGCACGTAGGCGCGATTGAGGAAGGTGGTGGTAAAGACGTTGGCATAGGTGGCCTTAAAATCGATGCGCTCGTAAAAGCGGCGAGTAATAATATCGGCCAGGCCGACGCCATTGGCATTGCCGTGGCTTTCGTCTGTTAGGTCGAGGGCGACGATACGGGCGACGCCGGGGGAATCGGGTTCCTTGACGCCGGGTAGCAGCATGCGTCCGACGACATTGGTATCCATGCCCGTGCCGGAGATATTCTTGCCCATTTCTTCTATGATGAGTAGATCGACGCCTTGTACCATAATGCGCGGCATGGAGGCTCGCGCTTCTTCTAAAAGATACGGTTCGCGACTGATAAAATTCTCTGGACGCAGCGCCTCGACACGTGCGGTTTGTTCGTAAGCATTTTCGACGATGGCCAGCCCTAGGAGGATAGGAGCCTTGGCGAGGATCTCTGCGCCCCAGGCGGGGATGAGGCGCGCCAGGCCTTCTGCGCCTTGGGAGTGGGCGATCGTAGCGCCTTTATGGCTGCCCAGACCAATGGTCATCATTTTCATCAGACCGCTCTCAAAATGCCCCCTAAAGGACGTATGTGGTTTGATGCGGTTGATAAGTATGATGCCGTCTGCTTCCCAGGCGAGGCGGTTTAGAAGCACCGGCGTGTCGTCGGCTAAGCGCCCAACCTCAACTACGTCCATCGTGGCTTCTACCGGGCAGCCCATGCTGGTTTCGTCTATGCCATAGCTGGCGAGGACTTCTTTCTGCCCAGCGGGGTTGGCGCCGCCGTGGCTGCCCATAGCCGGCAGTAGAAAGGGCTTGCCGCCGGCTTCTTTGACGCAGTCGATGACGGTGCGCGTGATAAGGGGTATATTGCTTATGCCGCGGCTGCCAGAGGAGATGGCTATGCGCTGCCCGTGCTGGATCGCTTCTTGCAAGCCTGCTTCTGCTAGCGTTTGGCGCACGCTGGCGGCGACATCGTCGAGCGCGGTGGCAGCAAAGCGTTGTTTCATTTTTGTCATGCGAGGAAGTTGCATCGCACCGTCTCCCGGTTGTCCCTGTAAAAGGGCCTAACAGCAATGGATGTACGCGGGGTGTAGTTGTTAAAACCCCATCTTAAGTAATGATGTTACTTCTATTCTGCGACGAGTGCTTCGCGCAGTCTATGGGCTCGTTCGCGTATGGGCATTTTGGGTTTGGGCACGGGTTCGGAGGCCTTTTCTATTTTCCAGATAAAGACCTGGGGCCCCACGCCCGTAAAGTGCTGATCGAGTTTGGCATCGAACTCAGCCTCGTTGGTAATGGTGCTGACATTTTCGATACCGGCTCCACGGCAGATTTGTTCGTAGTCTATCCGGTCTGCGCCCGGGACCGGCTGGTTTCCCGTGACTTCGTAGGTGCCATTTTCTGTGATGATCATAGTTAGGTTGGGCGCCGGTCGCTGCGCTAAGGTGACCAAGGTGCCCAGGCACATCAGGGTGGAGCCGTCGCCGTTGATGACAAAGACGCGGCGTTTGGGTTGGGCAATCGCCAGCCCGAGTGCAAAGTCGGCGGCATGGCCCATGGCGCTTTCCACGTGGGCAAAATCGAGAGGGCTGTCGGATAGCTCGGCCCAGGGCATCGCCACGCTCATGGTGGTGACGACGACTTCGTCCGTGCGTTTGGCAGCCAGCTTTTTTAAGCAGCTATATTTATCGAGCATCTCAGACGGTCTCCGGGACGATAAGTACGGCGGTGGGAAGACTCGTTTCTTTGGCTTTGGCAAAGGCCGCGGCAATTTGGCTAATGTCTTCGTCACCGTGCATCGCAGTGTAGGGGATATTCCAGGCCTTGAGTGTCGGTTCGAAAAAGGTGGCCGCCGAATCGACGCGCGGCGCCCCCGGTTCCATGGTTTTGTAACCGCGGTATCCCACGAGCATCACAAGAGGGATGCCCATATTATAAGCGGTGCCGCGAAAACCATCACCGGCTTCGAAAAAGCCTGTATTCTGTATGAGGACGAGCGGCGTGGCTCCTCCTAAATAGAGGCCGGAGGCGAGGCTAAACGCCTCGCCCTCGCGGCTGGTGAGAATAACTTCGATCTGCGGGTGTTCCCAGAGGCGCTCGAAGAGGGCGCGTGAGCCGTTGTCGGGTACGCCGACGATATGCGTTACGCCCTGGTCTTCGAGTGCGGCAACGATCTTGTTTGCATTGAGCACGGTAATGGCTCCTTACTCGGCGAAGATCGAGCGGTTAGAGATGCCGTAGGGAGCGCCTTCGCGTTGGATGCCACCGACGTATTGTGCGGTGCGACCAGAAGGTGCACTGCCTTCGTAATAGGCCGTGAAGGACTTGTTAAATTCAACGAGTGCTTCGCGGTTGGCCGCCGAATCGGCGCCGGCGCCGATATAGGCGTTATTGAAAATACCATTTTCTTTGAGACCTTGTCCACCGGCTTCTTTGACGCGGGCATCGATGGTGGAAAGCTGTGCATGGGCGTCGCCGTCGGCGACCGCGCTGACCATAACTTCGCGCACGCCGTGGTGACTTATGGCATTCCACGTGCTAAAACCATCTTCCAGTTGTCCCGAGCGCACAATTTCGACTTCGCCAGAGACGACGCGCGGCTGTGGCTCGATGACGCTGTCGAGATTGGGAATGCGCGAGACGGGGTAGATGAGACCGGCGGGGCGATCGTCGCCAAAATAGTTGGCAAAGGCTTTGCGCGTGGTTTCAATGCGCTCCCACGTTTTGGCGGGGTCATCGTCTACGGCGACGAGTATTTCCATAAAGACGGTTTGTTTGCGAAAGTCGATGCCCTGTTCGGCAAAGGGTTTGGCATACTGCTCGTCGAGGATAAATTCCATTTCCTCAACGAGATCCGGGCCGAGGGTCGTTATCATTTTATCGCCCTTCTTGTGCTGGACGGATGCGCCGGAGGGTTGGTGGTCTATCCAGGTGCCGTAGTCGACCTTGCCGCCGCCCACTTCCACTTTTTCTCCCTTGGCGGCTTTGATCTGTGTTTCAAAGAGGGCAGCTGGGTCGGGGAAACCTTCTTGATGCGTAAAACGAGCCATGCGATTGGAGCGCAGCGGGCCACCGGTGACGGCATTTATCACGGCGCCGTATATCTTATTAAAATCATTTTTGCGCTGGTCGCATTCGTCGCGATCGGCTGAAGGGGTGGTCCATAGAACATCCGTTTTGTAGACGTCTGACCAATGTACGCCGCAGATTTGTAAGCCCTTATTTAGGTTTTCAACGGTGCCAAACCACTCGGAGCCGACGTCGTTGGCATATTGCGTGCCGACGTTGCCAGAGGGTTCGATTAGGCGCACGACCTCGCCGTTATCGTCGCGGATAATGACTTCTGTGGGATTGGAAAAGACGGATATCGAATTGTGGCGGACGATATTGACCTGGGCCATGAGGCTCCCCTTTTTTAGGTGAAACAGTAGATGCGTAGAAAATGTATTGAACTTCGTTTAGTCCGATATAAAATAAAAAGTTATACCACTACGAACAACAGGGGAAGAGCAGATGTCTAGTAGTGTAGTGCTCTTTGTAAAAGAACCACAGGCGGGTAAAGTTAAGACGCGTCTACAGAGCCACTGTAGCGCAGAGCAGGCCGCTGTTCTTTATCGCGCCTTTCTGCTCGATAGTGCCGAAACACTGGCGGCCTCTGCCGCTACGAGAAAGATCATCGCCTATGCACCGGTCGATGCAGAGAATTCGCTGAGAGAAATCTTGTCTCCTTGTGGAGATTTTGAGTATATCGCGCAACCCGCTGGCAACCTAGGGGATCGACTGCGAAAAATCGTAGAGTGGACCTTTGCCAATGGGGCGGCCAAGACGGTCGTATTAGGTTCGGACAGCCCGAGCATGCCGATCGAGTATATAGATCGAGCGCTGGAACTCTTAGAGGGAAGGGAGGTCGTTGTGGGGCCCAGCACCGACGGCGGTTATTATCTGATCGGACAGCGCCCCAGCCCCCATTGTCTCTATAGCGATATACAGTGGAGTACGGGGGTAGTATTGGAGGAGACGCTGGCTAGGCTAGGCGAGCAAACGCTGGCGTTGTTGCCGCCTTGGTATGATGTCGATACACCACAGGAAGCGGCTTTTTTACGCACGCACCTGTTGGCTTTGCGGCGGACTGGACTGATGGTGGGGCGTCATAGTTTACCCGTGTTGGAAACTATGGAATTGCCCCCCCCATCTTAAGTGCCCTACATGCCCATAAATTGATAGCCGGCATCGACGTAAATTATTTCGCCAGTGATACCCGAACTGAGGTGGCTACAGAGAAACAACGCGCTGTCTCCAACTTCTTCAACGGTGACATTGCGCTTGAGTGCCGCGCGTTCGGCATGGGTTTGCAGCATGATATTGAACTGGCCTATGCCGCGGGCGGCTAGCGTTTTGACGGGACCTGCCGAGAGGCCATTGACGCGTATGTTGCGGTCGCCTAGTTCGCGCGCCAAATAGCGGACGCCCGATTCGAGGGCGGCCTTGGCGACGCCCATTACGCTGTAGCGGGGGATGGCGCGCACGCTGCCCAAATAGGTCATTGCTACGATACCGCCCCCGTTGTGCATCAAGGGGACGGCACCACGGCTGAGAGAGTTTAACGAGTAGGCGCTAACGGAAAGGGCGAGCCGATAGCCCTCTTCGTCTATGGAGAGAAACTTGCCGTCCTCAAGGTCTTCTTTGCGCGCAAAGGCGATAGAGTGCACGGCCGCGTCGAGACGGCCAAATTCACTGCCGACTTTGTCGAAGGCGGCGGCTACGGAGTCGTCGTTGGTCGCTTCGCAGGGGACGACTAATGGCGTCTGTTTGAGTTCGCCGGAGAGTTTCTCGATACTCTCTTTTTCCCGGTCGCCTAAGTAACTAAGGGCTAAGCGAGCGCCGTGCGCATCAAGCGAACGGGCTATGCCCCAGGCAATACTGCGATGGTTGGCCACGCCGGATACGAAGGCGAATTTGTCTTGCATCAACATGGTCTTGCTCCTTTAGTCTGCTAGTCAGTTTTTGTTTTTTCTTTGAACAGTTTTTCCCACTCATCTACTTCGCTTTTTTTAGCACTCGGTTTGGATCTACTTCGCGCGCCTCGCTATATTGTTCCGCGCGGCCTCTAGGCTCTTGTTCTGCATTTGGCTCAAGAGCGGCACGCATTTAATCAGGTTGTAACCGTCTATAATTAGCTGTTGTTTTGGCCGTTTGCCCTTGCTCAAGACACCATTTCCCGAATTATTGTTCGCTGAGCTGGATACCCGTGTGATTGAGGCTATACGATACGACACTACTTTGGGCGTATGGTGCCATCTTGCGCAGCTCGTTGAGGCATTTGCGCAACTCAGCACCTTGCCCTTCACGGGCTATGAGTAACGCAAAGCCCCCGCCACCAGCTCCGGTGACAAGGCCCCCTTCACTCAGCTCGACTAGGCGTGGATTGGTGAATAAATACTGCAGTGTTTCATTGGTGGCACCGGGGTCGAGTATACAGCGCAACTGCCAATAGCGCGTGGCTAATTGCCCGAGTAAGGCATAGTCTGCCTGGCACAATGCGGCAACCATGCGGTCGTGGATATCCAGCGATTCGCGCACGGATGGATAACGGGCAGGGTCGCGGGTTAGATATGCATCGAGCACTTCGTTGAGGCCGCGCGTGGCTGCGCGTGAGATACCGGTATCAAAGAGTACGATGCGTTCGGCAAAGATCTGTTCGTCGATTCCAGAAAGAAAGTGGCGCTCGGGTGCGGGCAACGCTTCGGTCGGCGGTGCGTAGAAATTCTTGATGGCCGAGGGACCACCGCAGGCACCGCGCGCGTCTTGCCAGCCACTGTTGAGACCAAAACTCTGTTCCAAAAGCACGCTCTGATCGTAGAGTCCTGGGTATTCGCTTTCCGCTCTGGCATAGGTATGGCCACAGAGGCGGTACAACATCTTGAGCACAGCGGCTGCGAGGATACTGCTGGTGCCGAGGCCCGACCCCTGTTGGACCTTGCTACTCGTCGTCAACTCGAGGCCGCCGCCGCCTGTAAAAGCGGCGATATCCTCTATTATATTTTCTGAATTGTCGCGCACGATACCCACGTGTACGAGGGCTTGTTTTACTAGGCGCAGAGCTTCGTCACCGCCGCGGCGATAAGCAAAGAATAGTTTAGATTGGGTGGCGTCATCGCCTTTATTACTGGCTTCAAAGTCGGCTTTGAAGTCCATCGATAGAGAGCGTAGGATTAGCTTGGGCTCGGACAGGCGTCGTGCAGTGACGGTTAGCGGCGGCGAAGTTTGCCCTTCTCCTTCCATTTGCAAGTCGATGCCAATATTGAGTGTTTTACCCCCTTGGTCTTTAGAGCGCAAGTGGTTGTCAGATGCATTGGCGCTAGAGATGCCCAAGCGCAGCGGCGATTCGACGCGAAAGTTGCGTTCGTAGTCGGCTGCCGCCATGCGCGGTGCGGTGTCACGGGATTCGCTGAGGTCGGCTAGACAACGGCGTAGATCAATGCGCTGCAGCTGGTTTATGCGCATTTCATAGGCTTCAGCTAATTGGTCGAACTGTTTGTCTTCTTTGAGTTTGCCGATGCGCTCACTATCGATACAACAAGTGGGTGGCGAACGTCTCCGCCAAGCCTTAGCATCGGTCTGCATCATGCGATATAGGTCGGCCATAATGCGCGCGGCGCGCATGCCGCGCAGGCGGCGGGCAGATTTTTTTTGTTTGTCGAGATAAGAACTCAAACCCTTGAGGATCGAAAAAATGACCTTGGGATTGCCATCGGGCAAAAGGCGCAGGGCCTGGCGGTGGTCTATATCGGCTCGTTGGTCGATTATATCGACGATAATCTTGGGGAGTTCGCGCTCGACGGCATCGGCAAATAGCTGGGTCCATGCTTCAGGCGTAATACCGGCCAGCAGGTGGTCCAATGCCACATGGTTCTCTAGGTTTTGCAATAGCGCCTCGTTGAGCAAGAGCAGGCGTACAAAGCGTCGGCGTTCATCGCGGCTCGTTTGGCCACTCTTCACCCCTTCGACGATGCGGTCTATCATTTCGATGACCTGCCGTAAATCAGAGGCTTCTTCGAGTCGTTTTAGATATTCTTCCATAACCTAGCTTTTATTCCGGTTCGCTTCATACCGCTAGTGCGGTTGCTTGTTCGAGTTGAGCATATAGGCCCTTCCACATCGTCTCGCCCACGCCGGCCTGGTCTCCGCGCACTTGGTCGTCAAGCAACAAATGCGCGCGGCTGAGACCCGCTGGGCGGGGATTGGCCTCAATTAGCAGAGCACTCGGTTGGCCATTTTCATCGATATCGATGATGAGGTCAATTCCGACGAGTAATAATTCTGCAAAGAGCGCTGCCCCCCGTTCGGCGCGGGCAAAGGCCTCGCACCAAAAGTCTTCGTCTAAGCGAAGAGACTGCCAATGGCCTCCGCTTTGATAGACTAGGCCATCTTGTAATGCAGCGAGTGCAACGATGGTGCCGCCATCTATACCGCGCGAGGCTGGAGCACGAGCATGGGCACCGAGCTGTGCATACCCCGAGTCGACCCGCCTGTGCACGCCGTCTGAGCCCACGTTGAGGCGCAGTGCAAGCGTGCGTACTACCTGCGTTTGCCGATCCTTAAAAAAAACGCGGTCTCGCCGTGCTTGCAAGAGCGTATTTTGTTCAGGGGGGATTGTGCGCGAGTAGGTCTCGAAATCTTCGAGGTCCTGTAGATAGGCAATATCGCGTCCTTCAGTGGCGAAATTGGGTTTAATTACGACCTCCCCATGAGCGGCAATAAAGCGAGCTACTGCCTCTGTATCGCGTGATTCAACGGTTAATAGAGGGGGTATTTCCAAGCCCATAGCGCTCCAGGCCCTTGCCGTAGCGCATTTGTCGTCGGAGAGTGTGGCAGTGGCGGCTGGATTAACCTGGGGCATGGAGAGGCTTGCAGACCATCGCTGATGCAGTGTGCGTTCATTGGTGCCGAGGCAGATAAAATGGACACTGTGGATAGGGAGCGGGTGTTGTAGAGCTGCTTCCACAAGTCGGTTGCTCTCAAAGTCCAGTGCGATGACGCGGTGTACATAGCCGGTTGTTTCGATCCAGTCCAAGTGTATGCCGAGAACGTTAAAGAAGGCGCTGCCCTGTCGCTCCGAATCATAGCTGAAGGCATCTACCGCCAATGGATAAAACTCATGCGTGAAAAGTGGGGTCGCGGCGAATAGGACCGCGTGGTTGTGGAGGCCGGGCAAAAGGGCGCGGAGTTGGCTAGCGGCCAGAGGGCGTGGTGCGATGCATAGTTCGGGAGCCAAGGGCTGGCTCATGTGTGCTTCTACGACCAGTTCGCCTAGGCGTTTGCGATAGGTTGGGCAATGTTTCAACGCGCGATATACCGAAGCCTCAGCGGCCGTGTTGGACCACTCCCACTGAGCACAGAGTCCATCGAGTTGTCCTGGACTATAGGCAGAGCTCGCCTCGCATTCATCGATGAGTGCGTATTTGAGTGCTACGCTAATTTCTTCAGCCGCCAAAGGTGCACTAGGGGCTAGCCCCAACGCAAGGCGAGCGCGCCGTTCGGCACGCTGCTGTTGTTCAGTCTTGTCCAACACCGGCCTCTTTGAGCGCGAGAAGATATTCCTCTCCGGCTCGGCTTAGGTCGGAGAGCACAATGCGTGACTGTAATCCGATTTGATCCCAGTCTATTGCCCGTGCCTCTAGTGCAGCGCTATGCTCCTCGCGTATTTCCTCGCGCAGAGCCACGCGATCCCACAGACCGAGGCCGATATTGGGTTCGATGAGCACGATGCGCCAATCGCGGATATGGCCGAGAAAGGTCTCTTCGCCTCGGCGCAGTAGATACTCGGAGGCTATGCGCTGTCCCGCTTTATCAAAGCGCGGGCGTATATCCACCAACTCGCCTTTTTCGGCAAAAATGGGGGCCACGATAAAGTCGAGCATCATATAGCGTGGAGCCCCGTAGGAAATGCCCATTAAGTCTCGGCCGACTTCCACTCCTGTTTCGCTGCGATAAGCCGTCCCGGCGCGTTCTTCGTAGGCCGTCAGTGCCTCCATCACTTTAGAGCCTTCGCTGGCCAGCTTGGCGAAGAGTATATCGCGGTGGTCTTCTTGTATCAGCTCGGGCAAAAAGAGGTCGAGATTGCCACCGCGCCCCACGTTGGTGACGAGTTGCTTGCTGTTAAGGGTGATCCAATGTGAAATATGCCATTTGTCTTCTGTGTCGTCACGCTGCGGAGAATCGGTAGAAAGAATGATGCGGTGTGAACCATAGATACGCGTGCGCGGGCGGCGCTGGCGGTCGACTGGGCTACCCCAATCGACGACCTGGCGATCGACAAAGGAACGCATAAAATCTTCTGTTGCCCAATATTCTGGAGACGATACAACTACTTCTTGAATGGAGACGTTGTTCTTGAGCGAGATCTGGTAGACAAAGTCTACGGCTTCGCGCATGGCTTCTTCATCGAGGGTGCCATCAATGCGGCACAATACAAATACGCGCACGCCGCGCCCACCCGACTCTGCGGCGTCTTTTACGATGACGACGCGTTGCTCTTGGGCGAAGGTCGTCAGGCCGGGGTAGGGGGTATCTTCTAGACCTCGTTCTATCCATTCTTTTATTTGTGCTTCGCCTGCCCGGTCCGTATAAGCGGATAACCAATCTATCTCGGCGGGGATTTCGACCCCGGTAGAAGGCGGGAAGATATCCGGGTATTTAGCTTTGTCGTAGGTAGTCCAAGTGTGAAAGCGCGACTGAATAGTGTAGGGCAGGCCGCAGGCTTCCAGTTGTCCTTCGTCATAGATTGGGTCGCCGTGAAAAGGAAAGACGAGTGCGGCTAAGAGAGGGTGAGAAAAGGCGGCGGCGATGCGAATGCCTTTGGCATGCACGTCGGCGGCACGAGCCGTAGCTTCTTCCTGCGATAGGCCTTTATGCTGTTGCAGCGCGCGCGCATAGGTCTCGCTATCGATGTGGAGGTGTCCGCTGTGAATATGTACTGTAGGCACTGGGCCAGGATGCAGTTCAAGGCGCCGGCTGATAATGAGGTTGGCGCCTGGACGCCCAGCTTTTAATAGTTCGTTGCACAGAGCCGGTCCTTCGCGCAGGGCGCGCGAGTAATGGGTGCGCCCTACGGGCACTGCAAAGACGTGGTTAACGCGGTTGTTGGCATCGATGAGTGCGGGATCAAAATCGGCAAAAATGTCGGGCAGGGGAAAGCCGTCATTGCGGATGAATGCCAATTCGCGCAGCTGTCCATACGAGCGCCACAGGCGTTCGGTCGCACTGGCGGCACTGGCGCCGATCGCTTCGACCTCTTGCCCGTCCAGACTGTTTCCCAGCAGGAGATCTTGCTCGGCAGTGGGTAAGTCCGACACTTCGGTATAGCGACAGACGATGGCGCGTAGGTAGCGATAGAGCCAAGCGTGGTGGTCGGCGGCTAACTCGTAGAGCGCTTCGCCCTCGACGTGATCAAAGCCGATGCCGCGATCGTATATCCACGGTCGATACTCGTAAAAATGGTCGTTAATCGTCTCGGCGAAAAACTCGGCCAGTCCGCGCCAGAGAGCGTCGATGTCGCGTTCGTTTTCTGCGCGCTGCGTCGCGGCAATGGTCCCCTCTATAGCGTAGAGCGCATAGAAGAGCTCGCCACCTTTGGCGATGATATCGAGTCGGCGGTCTCGTTCTTTCCGGTCGATCTGGCCGCTTTGCAAAAGTTCGCTAGCGCGCTGAGCTAGACGCCCTAAATCACCTATGTCTTCGTAACCACCGGCGATGGCACGCCAGTTTTCTTCGTCTATTTGACGTCCAGTAAACAGCGTGGAAAGGCGTTCGACAAAGTCTTGTGTTTCGTCTGGATAGTCCTCGTTGTAGAGCAGACTTGCCAGCGCCAAGAGCGCGTTGCGCGCGTGGCCGCAAAACGCACCAAAGGCGGCTTCACTCAAAGGGGGCTCGCCAGCGCCTAGGGTCGCCATAGCGGCTGTATAGGCTTTGTCAAAGGCAATGCGCTCGGTGTCGACTCGGTCGAAGGCACTTTGACGTTCATTGAGCGCGCGGGCGATGGTGATGCGCTCGGCCAATTGGCGTCGCGCCTCAATGGCGATGGTCGGGCTTTCTTCGGCTGCTTTGTTCGAACTCTCGATCCCCTTTTCTTCGCGGAACTCTTCGACTTGGGGCTGAAAGCGCGGATGTAGTAAGGTTTCCAATGGGCGTTCGGCATCGGCCGCTGATTGTTTTCCCAGCGCTGCTATGCCCGCTTCGAAGTGGCGGCGATAGTCGCGCAGCTCATCCTCGGGCTGGCCATCGAGCAGAAAGAGACCGCCCAACGCGAGGAAGGTGGCGAAATTGAGCTGTTCTAAAGGCAGGCCGCGCCCGATATCGGCCAACAGGCGTGCAATATTGCGGTCGCGGTCGCGGTCGCGTCCGAAGCGCTGTAATTTGGCCGCCTCGTCTAATTGCAGCTCGACTTCTTGTTCTTGGCGAATCTCGTCGCGGATTTCGCTATAGAGGCGCTGTGCTTCTGTCTGTTGGCCTTGCTTCAGGGCGGTGCCGAGTTGCTCGGCGCGTCGGCGTTGGCGGCGCATAGAGGCGCGCCAAGACTCGATCGTTTCGTTGCCGAGGCCGATGCTGGCATAGACACTCTCGCGGCCACGGCGATCGCCGGCGGTAAAAAAGAGCATTATATCAAAGCGGTTCATCGCTCGTCGGCGCGCGCCAGAGGCGCCATCGACTATGACGAGGGCGCTGTGTGGATTGCCCTCGAGCATGAGATCGCAGATGCGCGCGGGGTCTTCGAGTAGGGCCAAGAGTTCGCGATGCGGAATACCCGTATCGAGCACGTCAGCTCCCTGCAGGGCGCGCTCGTAGTCGTATTCAGGCCCAACAACGGCTAGGTGTAGGGCATGTAAGAGGCCACCGAGACGTTTGTGTAGTTGGCTCTTATAGGCCGTATCCATAGGAGTGCGGTGGGCCCACTGCACGAGGTCGGGGCCGTAGGTCTGCATATTGGCCTCTATCTCGGTCTCGCTAAATCCGGCTGTAAGCAACTCGCGCTCGACCTCGGTCGCGATGCTCTCCAGTCGCGTATCGCTCGTATAGGAGAGCAGGTCCTGCGTCGAGAGCCCCGTTGGCGATACGACGCGCATTTGTGCGGGGGGAGCATAGGCTGGGAAAATGTGCCGCAATTTCTTTAAGCTATCGGGGCTGTCATTGACGCCGAGCAATTCAGACACGAGGTGCCCGCGATCGCGCGCTTCTAATGCCGCATAGCCCTCGCTGGTGAGCGTGGCTAACTCCTGCCCTTCGCTGTCGAGCGAATAGAGCAGGTGTTGGCCGGTGCCGGCCATGATCTCAAACTTGCGCATGCCGACGGCAAAACGACCATCCTGCGTATCTGGTTTGTATTCGGCGGCGAGTACCACGACAAACCGCTCCCTTTCTATGGGCAAGTCTGGGTTTCGTCGCGCTGACTCAGCGACGGCTTGGCGCAGGAGCCAGGTTTTAAAGAAGGGCATAAAACGATTCACGTGTTCGCCGCCGGCCACCATCTTGTGTATGCCCCAATGTGCCGCCAGGTTCGTCATGACGCGATAGGGGTCGCGCAACTCGGGTTGGCCGAGGCCATCGAGGACCTGTGCTACGCGCGTGAGTTGGAAAATTGAAGCGGATTCGCCGATGTGCTCGCGCAAGTAGGCCGACGCCCAACTTTCCCATTCGAGCTGGGTTGGAAAGTCATCGCGTCGCGCCAATGTTTCGTTGGCCAATTCTACGGCCAACTCGTGCTGGTCTTCTGGTATGCCGATTTGGCGCAGTTTTTCACCGCGCGTCAAGGTGAGTACAAATTCGAGAAAGAGGCCGTCTTTGGGCACGCAATAGCCGCCATAACCCTCGCCTGCCGGATGGATGAGGCGGTCGCGGCGTCGGCTCATCTGGTCGCCCATTTCCTCCATATCGCCGTGGCCAGATGCCGTCGTCATCAACGATAGGGCATTGGCGAAGGCCAGGTGAGAGGTCATCGAGGCGTTCTCTCCCGTCTTGAGCAGTTCGGGCTGGGTCAGACTCTCGTAGCTCTGGACCGATTTGTTGATGAGACCGTAGATGCGGCGTCCGACGCGAGCGGCGGCGCGATCGGCACCACCGACCCACTGCGACCACGTTTCGACGGATTCGCGTTCGCGGTGGCCTAAGTCGACGCGGCTCGGCGTATAGAGTAAGTGGTAGCGCTTGTTGGCGGCTGTGGCCTGATAGTAGTGCAGGGGGTGCATCGCTAGGTGCGAAAGATCTGCGGCGGCGATAATTTCTTTGCGTGCCGTAGTTTTGCCGAGGCGCTGGTAGCGGCGTAGAAAAGAGTCGGCGCGTAGGCGCAATCCAAGCGCAGGATCGGTCGTGTCGAGCATTGCTAAGGCTTGGTGGCGAGCGGCAAAATGGGCATAGGCGTCGAGGTCCGCGCTATAGTGCTCGTCTGCTGCGACCACGGTGCGTAGGGCTTGTCGTTTGTCGCTAATGCCATGGGTTTGGCAGTGACTTTCGACGGCTCTTTGTAGCATTTCACCGTTGCGTTTGGCCACTAGGTCGAGGGCTTTCTCGCGCAGGCTATCGCCTTCCCGTGCCAACAACTCAGCTACTTCCATGGGTTCGTTTAGCTCACCGTTATTTTGCAGGCCATCGAGTTGCTCCCGATGGGCTACTAACACGCCGAGTATGGCCAACTCCTCTTGCACCTGAGCATTGCCACCGATGACGCGGCGCAGGGCAGCCTCTTCGGACAGTTGCTCGCGCGAGGCGATTTCTTCCACTTCTACCCATATGCCTAACTCGCGCACGATTTGGCGACCCAGCAGGACGATACGTTCGGCGTAAAAGCGCTGTCGTTCCTCTATCTTGGGGTGTAGGTCGTGTTGGCAAGCAATATTGTAGAGTGCCATCGACTCTTCTAACCAGGTGCGTATATATCCTTCTGTCATGCCGGCCGACTGCGTCGTGAGAACGTGCAGAGTCGGCAACTCTGGACGGCGATTGAAGGCGTCGTCGCGCCGATGTGCCAACAGGCTGAGATCGCATGTCAATTCGGCCGCCGTGGCGCTCTGTTGCACGGCTTCGGGCCAAGGCGTGCCTTGTTTGTGCAGTTTTTTTAAGGTGGGGATGGGAGCCGGGGCATCGGTCAGTAGCACTTGGCGCATGGCTGCGTAAGGGGCCAAATCTTCGCGCTCTATCAGTTGGTGGATGGGTATACAATGACGTTGGTAGAGTTCGGCAAAGAGGGCGGCGATGGCGATGGTGCTATCGGGATCGCCATGGGTGCGTGCCCGGGCAATAATTTGATTTTCATCTACGCCTCCCCCCGTTATCAATTCGCGCGCCAGGGCTAAAAAATCGCCTTCGAGGACGCGGCGGATATTGCGTGCCCAGTGATCGGCCATTTCTTCGCGAAAGGATTCTTCCATGCCGGCGATATCGACGACGGTGCGCGTGGTTTCACGCCCTTCGACAAAGGAAACCTGTTCTTTTATAAAGAGGGGAATCGCCTCTACCCAGTGGTCTGCCTGTTCTAACCAGCGATAGTCTGGGCTGCTGTAGACGCGATCTCCGGCTAGGCGCATCAACTTCTTGAGATTGTCTGATTTTCCAAGGTAGGGTTCTTCGAATTCGTTGATCTTTATTAGTAGATGCGAACCGGTCGGCGATGGCCGTTGGCTGACGACCACGTAGGCGGCGTGGCGTTTTTTCGCTTTCAGGATTGCGTGGCGCACGCCCTCTACTAAGCGCAGGCGCGAGATGGCTCGCGTGCTGATTTGGGTGTCGTCGAGACTAGGTAACTCGGTAGAAGCAAGTGCATCGCCGTGGTTTTCGACCTGCTCGCGCGCCTGCTGTAGAAAGTCCAGGGTTTCGCGCTGTTGCACTTCGAGCACGGCTTCTTCAAAACGCTCACAAGCACCTTCCAACTGCGTCAGAGCTATTTCGACTGTACTCTTGAGCTGTAAGCGCAGTGCTTCCGCTGTCGGCTGCAGGGCATCGTCTTCTCGCGTCGCAGCATCGAGCGCGTCGGCGAGTTGGGCCATGTCCGCGCCGGGCTCTAATAGGGCCGCATCGGCAAAGAGCGTGCCTTGGTTGTGGAAGGCACGGCTCATGCGTCCGAAGACCAACTCTTGGCGCGCTTGGCGTACTTCGGTAGCGATGCGGTGGATATTTTCACCCTCTAAATCCCGATCATAGGAGCGCAGGACTTCGTAGAGGCGAAGTCGTTTTTCGTCGGGGTCGACCTCGCTCGCGAGCACTTCGCGTGCGGCGCGACGATCGTAAGGCAGGTCTATACGGCCTTGACCCAAGAGCCACGTTACTTGCAAATCGCGCCCTTGCTCTTTGCTCACACCGGTAGGTTGGACGACGGCAGATCGCTCTAAAAAAAGAGCAAAAAGGTTGCCGCTATCGAGCCTTGGCACTTCGAGCAGTTGGCGCAGGCGCTCGCGCTCGTTGCGAGAGAGTTGGGCGTGCAGGTCGAGCAGTTCGTGCAGCGCGCGCCGCGGCGGTGTCTGGCGCAGGATTTCAAATAGATAAAATTGACCGAGCGCTAGCAGTACTTCGAAACCGTTGAGTAATTCGGGATGAGCGGCGACTAGGTCGTCCTTGCTTTCAGCGAATTCAATGTGCAACTCGGCTGCGAGATCGCAAGAGATCGCGATGGTATCGCCGTGTAGATCGAGCAGGTACTCGTGGCCTTGTAGAAAACTGATGCGGTGCCCGTCTAAGGCGCTGCGCAACTCGTCGCTCAAGTTTCCAGCAAAACGGCGTAGGATCAAGTGCAGTGCGCGTTCGCAGAGCCGGGCGGCTAAGTGTACTTGTTCGGAGGCGCCGTCGTCGAGGTGTATACTAATTTCACTTAGGTCTTTAGTAGCTGCTTGGTAATATCCCGAGCCTATCTCTTCGCCGCGACCACGCCGGGCACGGCAGAGGGCGCCGCGGGGTTGGTGTCGATCCACTAGACGCAGTGGAAATCCGGTAGCGGGCAAAATGTATGACCTCCTGAAAAAGTTGCGGCCACACCTATGTCTTTAAACAGACAAGGCGCAGCGGAATATTTTTAGCGGTTCATGGATGGTTTGGGCGAGGTGGGTCTCGCCTCAGGCCGTCAGCTGTAGGAATGCTATGGCAGCACTTTTTATTTTGGGCGAAGTGATATAACAAATCTTAAAGAAGGTTTTGAAGTCGATCAATTCCCACAGGTGCTCGGATATCTTGAGTTTGTTAAGCACGTCTACGAGGTCCTCAAAAATATCTTGTCCGATCACGTCGTCGACGGCTTCGTCCAGACTCATTCCGCCTTTGCTCTTGACGCCTTTTTCGATGCGCGCGAAAAGCTCGGGGAAGGGATGGTACTTCTCACCGGGATAGGGGTATAGGCAGTTGCCGGCCAGATCGGCGAGGGCGACTAACTTAAGTATGTGTGGGGAATTCTCGTGGATCGTATGGTGGTGGCCGACGACTTGTGCAATGCCGGGTTCCAATTCCCACTTATCCGCGAGGCGCGCGCCGATGACCTGATGGTCGATATCTTTCATGAGAAAGCGCTCGACATCGATGACGCCCTTGGCCCATATCTCGCCGTTGGACTTTGCCTCTTCTGCTTCGGATTCAATAAGAGCATTGATTAATTCAAGCGAGTCTTCCAAACACATGATCATAGTGATCTTGCCAATATCGTGCAGCAGCGCAGCAGTAAAAGGGTCGTCTTTTTTGTCCAACTCAAACTGCTTCCAGAGTTCTGCCTCTTGCAGGCCGGCGACCTGTTCTTCATCGAGCTGATAGCGCTCGAATTCCGTCTTTTGTTGTGAGGATTGCTCCGCGGGGTCGGCCGGCAGCGAAAACATCTTGGCAAAGAAGGCGGTAGCCAAAGAATGGCGCCAAAACTGGTCGATAGAACCTGCGGCCGTTTTCTGGAATATCTGGCGCATTTGGCAAGCGGTAACGATTTCGCGGATCGTTTTAGAACTGGCCAGGGCCACTGCTTTGTCGATTTCTTCAACGCGCGAGCGGAACCCGTAGCGAGCGCTGTTTAAAATACGCAAGATGACGGTGCGCGTGGGAATGTCTGGGTCGATGGCCTCGGCCCATTTCTTGGGCGAATCGAGGTCGTCGAGTGCAGCGACTTTGCGCTGCGTCTCGGGCAGGGAGGGGAATTTGTTGACGGCGTCTAAACGCGCGTCGATCATCTGGCCGCGTTCTTCTGGGGTCATGCTCTCTATATCGGCACCTACTGACATGCCGGAGATTACGTAGTCTTTGACAATGGGTTCAAAATAATCGCCATCGGCCTTTGAAGCCATGACGATCTCGACGCCGAGTTGCTCCAAGTTTTTGTGCGTCTGTTGTATCGCCGTCGGACTCGTGCCCAGTGGGTTGACCTGGGGGTCTACGACCATGACGATCTTAGCTTTCTTGGAGAGCATGCGCGCGACGGTGATAGAATTACCGCCGAGACCAGGGCCGATAAGGATCATTTTGACGGCACTGAGGTATTTGCGCAGTGCCATCGCCACGTCCGTGCTGTCGTTACAGACGGCATATTTGATGCTCTGCTCTTCGGGGAGCAGGTTGTTTTCGGTGCGCAATTGCTGTAGTAGGGCCACCAAATGTGGTTTGGGCTGGATCTTGTCGCCGATAACAATAAGGGGGTTACCGGCGTCCTTGGATTCTTCGTTGCTCAAAAGGGAGTTCTCCGGGGAAAACCAAGTGGCCTTGCGGCCGGGTGATGCACAATTGCTGAAAAACAGAAAATAGCTGTCAGGCATCAATAAATCAAATATCGTAATCTTCTTCAATATACAAGAATAGAGGGGCCTGCAAAAGAGGCCCCTCTATTCTTTGGAAAGACTTGTAAAAATCAGTTTTAGACGGCTACAGCTTCGAGTTCCTCTTCTGGTTCGAAGGCCGCTTTATCGCCTTCTTTAAAAGCGCTCATTTCGCCGTATTCGTGCAGTTTGTTGCGCAGGGTGCGGGTGCTGATCCCCAGCAAGGTAGCCGCTTCGGTGCGATTGCCGCGGCACGATTCTAACGTTTTCATGATGAGGCGGCGCTCCATCTCGTGCACGGTCATGCCCACATGCATGCCGCCATCGCCGCGATCCTGTGGACCGGAGACTAAGCGCTGTGGGTAGTCGGACATAGAGAGCACGGGGCCACGCGATACGACGACGGCTCTCTCCGTGTAGTTTTCCAACTCGCGGATATTGCCGGGCCAGTCGTATTGCATGAGCGCTTCCATCGCGTCCTCTTCGAGGCCTTCGATATTCTTGCCGTTATCGTCGTTGAATTTTCCGATAAAATTGTTCACGAGAGCCGGGATATCTTCCTTGCGTTCGCGCAGGGGAGGCAGAGCCATTTCGATGACGTTGAGACGGTAGTAGAGGTCTTCGCGAAAATTGCCTGCCTCGACCTCTTTTTGTAGATCGCGATTCGTGGTGGCTACAATGCGCACGTCTACTTTAATCGTCTGTGTCGAACCTACGCGCTCGAACTCGCGCTCTTGTAATACGCGCAGCAGCTTGGCCTGTAGGGCGGGATCAATTTCGCTGATTTCGTCGAGCAGTAAAGTGCCGCCATCGGCCATTTCGAAACGACCGTGCGTCTGTTTGATCGCGCCGGTAAAAGCGCCCTTCTCGTGTCCGAAGAGTTCGCTTTCCATCAGGTCTTTGGGCAGGGCGGCACAGTTTAGGCGGATAAAAGGCGCTGCGCTGCGTGCGCTGTTATAATGAAGGGCGCGGGCGACTAATTCCTTACCGGTGCCGCTTTCGCCCGTTACCAGCACGGTGGCGCGGCTATCGGCAACGGTGTCGACCATGTCGAAGACCTGCTCCATACAGTGAGCCTTGCCGATCATATTGCTAAAGCTGTATTTGTCCTGTAATTCGGAGCGCAGGCGCTTGTTCTCGCGCATACTCTCTTGGTATTTGAGTGCGCGCTCGACGACGATTTCGATTTCGGTCGGATCGGCCGAACCTTTCTGCACGTAGTCGTAAGCGCCCTTTTGCATGGCTTCGACGGCGTCTTCAATAGTGCCGAAGGCCGTCATCATGATAATGTGGGTGTCGGGTGCCTTGACACGAGCGGCGGCGAGCAACTCCATGCCGTTCATGACGGGCATCTTGATGTCGGAGAGGATGAGGTCGTAGTCGGCGGCGTCGAGTTTGGCCAGAGCAGCCTTGCCATCGGAGGCCGTATCGACCTCATAGTTTTTGCGGCGTAGGATTTCTTCAGTCGCCTCGCGGACGTAGGAATCGTCGTCTACTACTAAGATGCGCTTGTTCGCCATGGTTCTTTCCTCGCTTGGGTGTTTATTGGGGTAAGTTGACGTAAAATTGGGTGCCAATATTAGGTTGGCTATCGACGCGGATATGACCGTTATGTGCCTCGACAATCTTTTTGGAAGTCACCAGGCCAAGACCGGTACCATCCTCCTTGGTCGTAAAGAAGGGGGTAAAGAGCTTGTCGCATATTTCGGGATCCATGCCTATGCCCGTATCGCCTATGCAGAAGACGCCGCAGCCGTCTTCGACAAAAACGCGCACGGTCAATGTGCCACCCTCGGGCATGGCCTGCGTAGCGTTCTGGAGCAGGTTGAGAGTAACTTGCTGTAGTTGTTCGGGATCGATGCGACAAATAAGTTCGTCGCTGTCGTATTGGCGCGAAACTTCGATATCGTCGCGCCGGCGCTCCAGATCGATCTCGAAAAAAGCGGTGGATTCTTCGACTAGGTCCACTAAGTTGACTGGATGAATATTCAGGCGCAGGGGACGCGTATAGGTGAGCAGGCTAGAGACGATGCGGTTGAGTCGGCCGACGCCTTCGATAATGCGACGGACGAGGCGGCGATTGGGATCCTCGCTGGCCAAGTCGCGTTCCAGCATGCCGGCATAACCCGCGATGCCCCCTAGGGGGTTGCGTATTTCGTGTGCTACGGTAGCGGCCATTTCGCCCAGTGCGGCCAGTGTGTTAACTCGCTGCACTTCGGCTTCTAA
>JBLHGI010000037.1:2500-26366 GCA_047616505.1 Planctomycetota bacterium | reverse complement strand
ACCGGCAATAACTTGGTTGCTATAGCCATAGGAGTAAGAGCCAAAACGCTCTTTGTGATCGGAGGTAAAATTGTCCGACTCACTGACAATCTTGAAATCCCATTTCGTGCCACCAGTACGCAGTTCCTGTAGAATGATACCGGCGTTGGCGCCACCGTACTCGGCGTTAAAACCGCCCGCCTGTAGCTGAATCTCTTCGAGCGCTTCGTCAATAAGACCAATCGCGCTAGTGCCGGTGACGACATTGCGCACATTCGCCCCCTCGACATAGTAGCCGATTTCATCGCTGCGCGAACCGCGAATATGCAAAGCCCCCTGGTTTTCAATTACACCAGCTTGCAGAGCAAAGACCTGCAGCACGCCGCGAATCGGCAAAATATCGAGATCTTCAGCACCGATGATGCGCACCGCATTAGTGGCATTCTTATCGATGATCGGCCGTTCGGCCTTAATAATGACTTCCTCGACCTGGATATCCGAAGATCCCATTTCAATTTCGAGATTAGTCGTCAAGTCGCTCGAAACGCGCACTTCTTCCACGGTATAAGCTGAATAGCCGATATACGTGGTTTTTACGGTGTACATACCCGGAGGAACATTGAGAATAAAAAAACGCCCTTTTTCGTCTGCCGTAGTACCGAGTTTGGTATCTGTGACAATGACGTTGGCGTTAGGCAGAGCCTCACCCGTTTGAGCATCCTTTACCACACCGGCGATCTTGCCGCCAGTGCCGGCCTGAACAGGGGCCAAACACAGAGTCAGCACTGTGCCAACTGCCGCCAGGACGCGGACGAATCCTTGAGCCCTAGTCATAATAAGCGGTCTCCTTTCCAGAGATGGAAAAGTTGAGTTTCAACGCATAAAGTGCGGACCACACTCGATTCGCGTCTTTTTTGTGAATCAACGTTTACTTTCGTGAAGAACAAAAATTACCATACCTATCGCAAATTATTACTGCACTCCCACACTATCTGCAGCCAGTACTGCGAATGCGGACACAGAAGATGGTAAAAAGTTTATCAAATTCAAAGGGGAAAGTACGTAAGTGTTTACTTTGGAGTCAAGCGGATTCTAAAAAATTCGCACAAAAAGGGCAGAGCGGGGTTCACATCAGGTGTAACCAATCGTCCAACAGGAAGGTAACGCGGCCTATAAGCAGCGACAGTCGAGCCATAATGGTATAACCAAATGAAGCGCCAAAAGAGACCATGAGAAACCAGATACCCACGCGCGAAATCTTTCCCACCGTCCCAGAATGTTCAACAGAAAAGAAGAAATACACCAATACGGCGATTACGCCAATTAAGATAATGAGCAAATTCAGCCCATCCATACTCCAGCTCAAAGGCCGTAGAGACGGTTCAATTTGTGCAAGAATAAAGGAAGATATGGTGCGCGGTATAGTCAGCCCGGCCCCCAAACCAACGAAAAAGGCGAACGAAAGGCGGCTGAGCCAGCCAAAACGCCGCGAAAAACGCGTCAGCATCAGCAAGCCCAATAAGGTCGGTATCAATAGCCACCAATCGCCACTCTTGCCTTCTTCTCCACCCAGAGCAATCAGCCGAGCATAAATTTCACCATAAATCGTCGGATACCAGTACTGACCGAAGACATAGGCTGCAGCAACGCCGACATAGATATTCTCCGCCGCTTTAAAAAGCGGGTTATCCTTGTAGAGGAAGCTATAAAGAGCCAGCGTCAACCCAGCGGCAACTATAATACCGAGGCTGTTCCAATTCGCTTCGAGTATACCACCGGCCAATAGAGCGGTATTGATACCGACAAAGAGCATCACCATACCCAGAAAAACATACGTATCGCGCGTCAAGATATAGCCCCCATAGACCGTGACATCAGCTGCGCCGCGACAGGAAATAGGCGATATTACCAAAAAAGATAAAGACGACGATGATTAGGTGCGCCATCGACTGCGCACTCATGCCAGCCGTCGCCTTGCCCTTGCGGCCAATCAGCGTTTCGTATTCAGCCGCGCCGGCCAAACCACCGAGCATACCGACCAACTGCCCGGACTGTAAGAAGGGGAAGAGATCGGGAGCCATAACGGCCGTACAGCCACCGGCAAAAGGAAAACCGTATTTCTCCTGACCATAGGGAATCCACCAAAACTCAATTGAATCGCCTGCCGCTAAGTCAAAAACGAAGTCGAAGTCTCGCAGCGTGCGCAAGTCTCGCGTCAATTCGATATCGCCAATAGGCGTTCCCCAATTGTCCTGGGGAAAAGCATCGTGCAAGTCCTGTCCCATATTGAGCACAACGCTAAAATTTCCCGGCTTGTAACCCAAAAAAGCATAGTCGATGCCGTAAGTCTTCCCAAACTCCGCACCTAACTCCTCCAATACCTGCTGTGCCAAACCCGATGCCTCTGGCCACAGGCAAACAGCAACCACCTTGATATCGCGGCTAAAGCAGTGATGTAAGATCGCGCGTGCCATGGGCTGCATCTCCGGCACGGTGCTCGCTCCATACGAAAAGCTGAGCAGGACGATACCATCTTCAGCAGCCACTTTTTCCAACTGCTCGTAGACCGCTATTACATCATTGGTGGGTTTGATCGGCAGCAATACATTGGCCAACAGCGGTACAGCTACGCCGATAAAGACAAAAATAAAGATTATGCGCCGGTCAATATCCATCAAACGCTGGATCATTGCTCGCCTCCTCCCAGATAGGAGCGTTCAATGCCAAAGATTATGCGTAGTGAGGTCGCGATTGCGCCCAATGATACGCCGAGCAGAATACCGCGCTTAGCCGCCAAGTTTGGCACTTTGAGCAACCATTCAGCGGCGGCGGGAATATAATCGGAGATATAGGCCCCAATGGGCACGCGCCCCAACATGACGATAACGGCAGCAACTAAGAGCAGCGCCGCTTCTGGGGTCCGGGCGCGAAAAGTGCGATAAGCCGCCGAGGCGATAAAGAACGCCAGAATTGAAAACATCGTCGACGAACAGGCCACATGCACATATTCAAAGATCCACTGATAACCACCGCCTTCCGCCTGCGGCGCAAAAGGTCCTTGGCTATCGTTGTAGACGACAAAGAACATCATCAGCGAAAAGCCGATATAGACCACTACACTATAGCCCCACCCTGCCACGCGCTGGCGAATCCGCTGCCAGTGAAGGTTGAGCAGACTATAGAGCCCCAGCAGATAAGAGAACGCAAAGACAATGCGTAGCCACAGCGCCAATTCGCGCTCTATGTTTTGTGCGCTGGCATGCGGCACATAGTAGATAGCAATGCCCAGCATACCAAAACAGAAAGCAACGATAACGGGCAGGGTCCGACTCAGGAAAATCATCTCATGCTCCTCAGTGCGGAGTAAATACGTGAGTTAGGAAGGGAACGTCCACCGTCGCCAATAACACTCCCAAGAGGATAACGACAATCAGAATTGCCTTGCCGACATCCTGCCCTTTGAGACTACCTAGCAGTTTTGGCTCACGCGATAGATAGGCGCTGGCCGCGTAGAGTTCTTCACCCATCAGCGTGTAATCACAGGTAGTCACGAAAAAGGGCAACTGGGTAAAGGAGTCGGTGCCGGCAATTTGTATAGCTCCGGTCGTGGCCCCCGTCTCGGCCAGAAGCAGTGATTCGGCGTAAAAATAACCCATCATAATATGAGCGGCCGGTTTCTCTCGCACCATAATACCCTCAACGGCGGCCGCATAGCTGAACTGTTCGGTACCGGCGACAAAGACGTGGTCTGGATTAAAGGCATCGGGGCGCCCCGCCTCAAAATACGACGTTTGCACCGTCTCCTGGCTCACCGACATAACGACCGGATCGGGAGCCACTACCCGCAGTGCCGTGTCGTACTCGGCTGTGCGTTTTGCGACTCGACCGAGAATATTTACGGCGGCAATGGTCGAAATCTGGCTCATATCGCGCAATCCATGGATATAGAGTACCGATTTCCCCATTTCCGTCGCGCGCCCAAGCGCCTCATCGAGCGCCTCTAATCCACCGATGCGGCGGATATAGAGTTCTTTGCGCCGTGCCAAACTTATATAACCTAGTATAAGTAGGGAAAAAACCGAGCCGAGTACAAAATTGTTGAGTTTAGACCAGTTAAAAAAGTTGCCCATAGCCGAGGCTGAAACCACATCCCCGCGAGAGATCTGATCGCCGTCGCGCAGGTCCAAACGCAGATAATAGGTCTTTTCGCTATCAATCGTCACAATACCATCTGCACCCTCATACTCGGCAACGGGTGCAAAATGAGTTCTTTCGAGATCTGCCCCATAACCAAATTGCGCTGGTTTCTCGGCCATGAAATTGCCAGCAGGAGAGATCTCCGCCACTAAAAAGAAAGGACCATCAGCCGATTCCGAAACATAGGCCTCGTATACAGCAGTCTCTGATAAGCCATTGAGACGAGGCCATGTGAGTGTAATACTACCACCGGCATCGTTCGGCGTATCAAAGGCCTCCAGCGTACCTAAGGATGGCAACTCCTGGCCCCCTACGCGTGGCACGATGCCCAACACAATCGCCAACGCCAAACCCACCACCACATTTCTTAGCATAAAGGCCTCATTCCTCTATCATTTCGACATTGGCACGCGGCACGACGGCTTTTTCGCCGTCCTCAAATTCTACCTCTACTACGCGCACCTGAGCACCCGATTCGACCTGTTGCAATTCCGCCGGTAGCCTACCGACCCGACCGATGCGCCCAAAATAGGGGACGCGTATTACCCGCAGTAAAGCACCGATCTCCATACCGTGCTCCTCGCCCTGCCGGTTGTCCCCCTGCCGGCCTTCGCCCGTCTCATCGGGCACAATAATTTCAGGGCGCAGCACACCGGCACGGATCTGTGTCGCGCCGGAAACAGAAACTTCTTTGCCGACACAATCCCTGAGAATATCAAAAGTCTTGCGGGCAATGGCGATCTCGCCAAACCCTTCGGTGACCACCACCGTTAGCCCGATATCTTCGTCACCTGTAATGGCCACCCCCAAATCGTAGCCCAATAGCGCGCGCAAGTCTTGGTCGCGCAAACCTCCACCAATAAGCCCCAACGCGCCAACTTCGCGTGCCCGGTCGATAATTCCCTGTGAAACCAAACTGCCCACGACGACGATTTTACCAGCACATTCACTATCCAACGTCTCTAGGCGCTCGTCCGGGGATTGCACCGCCATATACAATGGCCCCCAACACTCACCTCCAATGCCAAAAATCCCCTGCATATAGGCACCTCGCGTTTCGATACATACACCTTCATCGGCGAAGGTCTCAACGACGCGTCCGTCTACATAGGCCAAAACTTCTACTGGCCGCGGCGGCTTGCGCAAAATGACCTGTCCCGTAACAGACGAGATGCTCTCAATTACACCACTAGCCGGTGAATCGACCGTGCTCTTGAACCACTTGATCAGCGGTTGAGTTGCCGCGAGTGGTTCTCCCTCACTTATTTCCTGCCCCTCTTTTTTGAGCATGTAGCGAGGAACCTCTGCCGGCGAGCAGCCCAGGCGATTTACCAAATTGAGCGCGACCACATCGCCCGGCAACTCGGTTCGCGCCACCACCTGATCGCGCTTTACAGCCGCACCGTTCTCGACGATCACATCGCCCTTGAGAGGCAGTCTGCGTTCTTTGCGCACCGTTGCGTAGCGCGTAACACGCAAACCTGGAGTATATGCATGAGCCATCTCGTTTATCCACCGTAAAGATTCAGGGCGCGATGCCATGTGGCAACTTGCGCCAATTGCTCTTCTTCGCCGTGGGTGAATTGAATCGGCCGCCCGCGACCATCGAGTACGAGCCCGACCACTCCACCGCGCACCACTTTCTGCATCTCCTGGCCCGGGCCAGCCCCCACGTCCCAGTCGCGCGGCGGTTTCAGAATGAGTTGGGCCTCTTCATCTGCTCCTAAAGGCAGCAATTCAAGTGCGCCAACTTCCAGCACCCCTTCGCGGCGACCGCTGGGCAAATCCACGACATAATTCAAACAGGGTTCCGCCAATTTACCCGCGCCTTTCGGCGCCACACAGGTTCCCAAATAAATCAGACAATCGCGATCAAAGACTTCGGTGGCCGCTTGTTCATTTACCGTTGACAACACGCCGAGGTGCGGCATCATAAAAATGCTGTCCACCGCCAAGCGCGTCACGCCCTCTGGCTGGAAGGCATCGATCATCATCGCCGCCGCCTGCGCCCTGCCCGGTGCATGCGAAAGCACGCCACCACTACCGACCAATAAGTCCAAATCCAGCATCTGCACCAAGCTGGCATCCTCATCGTTCTGGTCGAATACATCTGAGAGTGTGCGCACCGTCTGCACGCCTTTAAGCCCCACCGCCAGCTCGCGATGCTGGATAAACGCCAGCCGCAGCGCTTCACGGGCAATGGCCTGCTCGACCTGCAGCTCCTGTAATAATTGAGGAATCGTCGTCGGACGGATCATTTTGTTTTTGATACGGTCCCTCAGATCGGACTCTTCTATGTAAAATGGCACCCAGCGCAAGATCTTGGCGAGCCCAGCCTCTGCCAACACATTCGATATGCTATAGGACATACCAAGATTGGCGCTGACGGTGCGGTTAAAAACATCGCTAAAGACACTAAAGACATCGGTCGTCGCACCGCCAATATCCACGCCGACAACATTTATATTTTGCTGGCGGGCAATCGTCTGCATAATCTCGCCTACGGCTCCCGGCGTCGGCATAATGGGCGCCCCCGTCATGTCCATCAACTTGCGATAACCAGGAGCCTGGGCCATTACGTGTTCTAAGAATAGATCGTGAATCACCTGGCGTGCCGGCCCCAAGTTTTCTTGTTCCAATGTCGGGCGAATATTGTCCGTAACGGTCAGTACAACTTTCTCGCCCAGCACGGCGTCCACTTCTGCACGCGCCTCTTTGTTGCCGGCGTAAATGACGGGGAGCTTAAACCCACTGCCAAAACGCGGCTTCGGATCGGCCGCGCCAATATATTCGGCTAACTCGACCACATGGCTTATAGTGCCGCCGTCCGTGCCACCGGCCAAGAGCACCATATCTGGACGCAGTTGGCGGATCCGCTCAATTTTTTCGTGTGGTAAGCGACCATCGTTGGCAGCCATCACGTCCATGACAATGGCCCCGGCACCCAGAGCACAGCGCTGAGCGCTCTCACCCGTCATTGATTTGACCACGCCGGAAACTACCATTTGCAAACCACCACCCGCACTACTAGTAGAAATGTATATATCCACTCCGCGATTGCCTTCGGCCGGCGTGATTATGTGATCCCCATCGAGTATCTGCCGCCCAGAGATTTCTTCAATCTCCTGGATCGCATTGAGCACACCACGTGTCACATCCTCAAACGGCGCCTCAACCGTAGTCGGTGCCTCGCCGCGAAAAGTCTGGCGATAACAATCCTCTTTCTTTTCAATGAGAATAGCTTTAGTAGTCGTGCTGCCGCAATCCGTCGCGATGACTACGCCGAGATTATCCATTTGATTCCGTTTCACTTTCCCGTCTGGCAATGGCGTCGATCAACAAGTCGACGCTCTCGCGCCGCTCCATCACATGCGCAAGGCGCTCGTACTGCTCGCGTGAAAAGACTAGCGTAGCAAAGGGTGTTAAAAAAATCAGCACTTGACTACCGATAAAATTGAGCGGCCGCGCAGACTCCAACGCCATTAAAACAGGTGCACTCAGCCCACGCCGCACGACTATATCCGCTAGGCGTGCGACCATTTCACGATCGGCCTCACCCCACTCTTCGTCCGAACCTTCAACGACAAATGCGTGCTTCCATTCGGCTTTAATTTGCTCTAGTATTGACATGGCGGCGGACGTAATATACGACCAGATCCTGGTTTTGGTGAAATGGTAGAAAAAAACCGCGAAATGAGTCTAACCGACTAGGGCGAGAAAAGGGGCTGAGAAAGAGACCATGAGCGGATTCATCTACGCGACGAAACTCTGCCCAGCGACGCAGCTGCCGGCGCCCCAAATGCACGCGATGAATTCCCGTTTCGTCCAACTTATAGTAAGAGGGAAACAAAAAGGTAGAAAGGGAAGCGACTAGCACGGCGTATGAAATGATCCCGTAGAAGTACGGCTCAAAACTCAAAAAGACTACGACGACCACCGCGTGAATGATCGCGACCAAAGAGAGCGACTTAGCCACCCTTTCATGAACAAGGGGATGGACCTTCCACTCGAAAGGCCCATCCCCGGTCTGCAATTCCAACATATGGCGGTGCCGATATAAGATCGTCTAGCGATAGACACGGTCGGCTTGATCGACCCACCACTCAGACAAATCAGCACCCGGCGGATACCAGTTAACACCGGCGAAGCGGCGGCTATAGGCGCGCGCCACGCGCGACTTCCACAAAAACGTATAGGGCTGTTCGTCGTAGATGATCTCTTGGAAACGCTGATAAAGTGCTATGCGCTTGTCCATATCAAATTCGCGACGATAGGTCTCCAAGATATTATCAGCTTCCGGATTGATAAAACTAATCGCATTAGAGCCCTGGTCCTCGGCCTGGGACGAATGCCAAATCTGATAGGAATCCGGCGCGAAGATAACGGCTCCGCCCCACCCTAGGATCATCGCGGCAAAATCCTTGTTCTGCACTCGCTGTAAAAAAATTGACCAGTCGAGTTCGCGCACCTGACATTCGATGCCAATATCAGCCAACTCGCTCTGCAACGTAAGGGCAATATCCTTGCGGATCTGGTTTCCCGAGTTGATGAGCAATTCGAACGTAAAATTGACCAACTCCCCATCGATCATTTTATCGAGTGTGCCATCATCATCGTTATCACCCCACCCCGCCTCGTCAAGTAGATCCAGCGCCCGATCGGGATCGTAGCTGTAGGGCTTGAGCGTATGGTTGTATTCCGGGCGGAACTTACTAATGGGCCCCTCCACCGTCTCGGCTAAACCAAAAAGAAGATTTTCTACCATGCTCTCGCGATCCGTCAAATGAGTCATCGCCTGGCGAACGAGTTTGTCCTTAAAGATCGGATGAGTATTGTTCCAACCGATATAAGTATACCCATCAGAATACTCCACACCCTTTAAGAAACGCTCGTTGAATTCTGGCGACCAGCTTTTCTCTTTAAACTCCAGCGGGCGCAGGCCGTGATAGTCGAGATTGCCGTTGGTCAACTCAATAAAAGCTGCATCCGTATTGTTTATTATTTTAAAAACGACCTTGTCTACATAACCGGATGCGGGCAGGTCTTCACCCTTTATCCCCCAATAATTGGCATTGCGCGTCAACACAACCTTCTGCTGCGTGACAATATCGCGATCGAAGTCCTCTATCATATAGGGACCAGACCCCATAACCTTGCGGTTAAAGTTCTGGTTAAACTGCTCGGCAAAGCGCTCGATTCGCTCCTTATATGGACCACTTTCCCAAGATCCGTCAATGAGCGAAGCAACGGGGACTTCGTCCATAAGACCCTCTGGGTCGTAGAAGTGTTTGGGAAGGATTTCAAAAAAACCCAGCGAAATATCATTGCGAAAATAGGGTTCGTCACATACAAAGGTGATCTGATAAGCATCCTGCTGCTCGACGTTTTTAACAGCCGAGTAGTAGTTGCGCAAATGAGGTGCCAACACGCGCGGGTTCTGGATCACCTTCATACTGAAAAGCACATCGCTAGCCGTGAGCTGTTGGCCATCAGAAAAATGTATATTCTCGCGCAGATCAAAGGTATAAGAGAGCTTGTCTTCGGATATGCTCGGATAGCTCTTGGCTACTTGCCCCTTCAACTCATAAGGAGGTTCCTGTTCGGGGTAGAGCAGGTTGTCGAATACGTATTGCAGCACCGTAGATGCGCCGCGATCGCTGGAGGTATACGGATTAAAACTCTGTGGGTCCGACAGCATATGCCGCACCATCCAGTCGCCATAGTCTGGGGTTTCCGGCCCTTGATAGCGCAGCGGGGCTTTTTCGGTACCATCTAAAACGACGATATCCTGTGTGCCCATCAAAATATTTTGCACCTTGTCCCAGGCGCCCTCATTGTCCGCATAGGCACCAACGGCAATAGCTAGCCCTGCTCCGATCAGCAAGCTCTTGGCAATGCGCATAACCCGTTTCTCCTTTTTTGCTGTTTCTCCGCTCAGGCGAAAGTCAACCAACTGTGGCAATCTTCTACTTCGGCACGTATGACCTCAAAAAAAGCCGTCTGCAATTTTTCCGTAATCGGACCACGTTCACCCCCCCCAATTACGATCTTATCAATCTCGCGAATAGGTGTGATCTCTGCTGCCGTACCGGTAAAGAACACTTCTTGGGCTATGTAGAGGAACTCCCGTGGGATACCGCGTTCCTCTACGCGTAGGCCCGCATCGCGCGCCAACGTGATAACCGTATCGCGCGTGATACCTGAAAGGATCGAGTATTGAGAAGCAGGGGTATAAATAGCATCATCGCGTATCACGAAAATGTTTTCGCCGCTGCCCTCGCTCACTAACCCATCGGGGCCGAGAGCAATTCCCTCATCGTAGCCGTTCATATTGGCTTCCATGCGCACGAGCTGAGAATTGAGATAGTTCCCGCCTGCTTTGGCTAAAAAAGGAAGCGTATTCGGAGCCACCCGATTCCATGAAGAAGTACAAACAGACACGCCTTCCTTGAGCGCCTCTTCGCCCAAATACTGACCCCATTCCCACACGGCGATCACCACATCGACCGGACAGGTCGTCGGATCTATACCGAGTGAGCCATAACCGCGAAAAGCAACGGGGCGTATATAACAAGCCTCCAATTTATTGACGCGAATGGTCTCGAGAATAGCCGCGCATATTTCGTCCGGGCTATAGGGTATTTCCATACGATATATTTTAGCCGAGTCAAATAATCGGTCCACGTGTTCTTGGAGGCGAAACACGGCAGATCCCTTTTCCGTTTTGTAACAGCGAATGCCTTCAAATACACTAGATCCGTAGTGGACGACATGGGACAGCACATGAACGTTGGCGTCGTCCCAATTGACCATTTCGCCATTGAACCAAATTTTGTCGGATTTCGGCATGGGGGGCATAACTCAGTATCTCCTTCATAATCATTTACGGGTGCAAAACAAACCAATTAATGTACTATAAAGCACGCGAATAGGTAACGTTAAATGTGTCAAATGTCCCACTGCGCTGGCGCGACCGACTACCGCGCATCGTCAACTTATTGGCGCTATCCAGCGGATTGTAGTTCACACTCATACTCAGCGAGCGATTTCGATTGCGCCGGCCTCGATCCGCTACGCGCAACTCCTGCGAACCAACATATTGATGATCCCAGCGACGATATAACAAAAAACTATAATTCGTAGTCAGTGACAGCGCCTGGCTCGGGCTGTACGACATACCGAAACCCACACTGTGGCGATTGTTGTCCTCTTCTACTATTTGTGCGCCATTCTCGACGACCAATGTGCCAAAATCGTCTGCCGAATAAGAATAGCGAGAATTGAGCATCACGTGGTTTAACACTCTGCGCTTCACGGAGTGATTCATACTCCAGCCGCGGCGAATATTGCTTTTGCGCGACGAGGTGCGGCGGTTTAACTGGCGATCGAAGTCAAATATCGTGCGCTTTGCAGATATACTAAACTTGTGTGTTACGCTCACACCTAAACGCTCGTAGCTACTCCCCATATCGAGTATGATATCGCGATTGCGCGAATTATCGCCCGAACGCGTCGCCGCTAGGTTGACCCGATGCAAAAAGCTGTTGCGCAACTCGGCGTTGATACGAGTTCCGCTCGCCAAAGTGCCGTCGTAGCGCAAGGTCAGGCTATTGCTATAAGTGTCGCGGTCCTGTTCTGCTGCACCTGGGTTTTCCGCCTGTTTAATATCGGCCCACGTCGACAATCTCAAAGAATGTTTGTTTGTCAAAGTCCAAGTTAGCGACGAATTAAAGAAAATGCGCTGATTGGTCAGATCTGAGCTCGAGTCGCGACAGGTACCGTCGGAGGCAGTAACAAAATGACTAGCGCAACGACTCGTGTCTAGAACACGCACAGCCAAGTTCCGCTGATCGCTCCCCTCGAAGCGCAACTTAGAGTTAACAAGTATGCCTTCGATTAGTTTGCCCGAGACCTCGGACTGCCAGTTCCAGTTCTGACTCTCGCGATCCGTGCCAAAATAGCGGTTTCCGGCATCGAGCTCAGCGCTAGCGGTGTTCGTACGCAGATTTTCTCCATATGAGGCATTACTTTTTATTTTGAAACGTCCAAGGTCGAAGCTGAGATTAGAAGACACGCTCGTATTGCGACTCTCCGATAACTCAGCGGCCACACTGGTGTCGCGCCGCACGGCACCATCTGTGCGCTCTTCTTCTATAACCGAACGCGTGATACCTACTTCCGAACGAGATTCTGAGAAACTTATCGAAGCACGCGCATCGCCAGGCAAGGTATAGCTGGCATTAGTGCTAAAACTCTCACTGCGATCTTTATTATTTTTTAGCGTATTGTCGCGTTTGCTAAACGACAGAGAATTGCCCAATTTTTTGCCCGCAATATGGATATCGGGCGAGACGCGGAGCGAGGCATTATACTGGACTCCCGTCTCTTCAATTGTGCTATCTAGATTAGCTCTGCTATCGCGCGTCTTCGTTATGAGCCCAGGAGTGACATTGACCGTCAGATTTTTAAAGTAACCCCGCTCTAATGGCTTGTATTGGAAGCGGAAGTTAAACGCCTGATTGCGCAGCTTCTGCTGTTGCAGTGTGGAGCTGCGCACCGACATATTAGCGCCGATGCCAATAGTTGCCTTGGGACCTAAGATCGGATAGTTAACAGTTGAGCTGAGGGAAGCGTTGTCCTGCCACGTCTTGCGATCATTGCGATCGTCCAACGTAAAGCGCATACTCGCTGAAGTTGAAATGCTGAGTTTATAAGTGGAGTCACCCGTCGCCGCTATACGGACAGGCACTTTATATTGCCAACTCGGCAACCGGTGGCTCCATTGTGTGCGCGTACTAGAGCGGCTAAAATTTAGACTATATTTCTGTTGTGCCCAAGCTGCCGAACAGTAGCATAACAAACACAGCATGGCAATGCGGAATATCACGGCTGCTGTTCCCTTACAACAGAAAATGCGTCACTCAAACACACAAATTCTTCCACGCTCAATTCCTCTGGTCTCCGCGTCATTTCTATGCCCGACTCAGCTGCAATTTCCGGCAGCAAATCGCGCCCATCTATAGACGCCAACCCACGTAGCGTGTTCCGCAGCATCTTGCGTCTTTGCCCAAACGCCGTGCGCACTACGGTAGTAAAGTGCCGTTCATCGCGCACGGCGAAACGAGGCTTAGGCGCAAAGTGTATTTCGATTACAGAAGAGTCGACGCGAGGCGCGGGACGAAATGCGCGACGATCAACTTCTATATGCAATTCGATCTCGGCGCGCATTGCCAATAGTACGGTAATCTGCCCATACTCTTTGCTGCCGGGACGCGCGACTAAGCGCCGTGCCACTTCGCGCTGCAACATGAGTATTGCCGTGCGTAGTTGATCGGCCTCCTCCAATGCTTTAAATAGAAAGGGGGCGGTAATATTAAATGGTAAATTCCCCACGACAAAGAGCTTCTCCCCAGCTTCCTCGCGCAAAAGATCAGACCAGTCTACCCGCAAGATATCAGCTTCTATAAGTCGGAACGTTTCGGCGGGAATTTTTTTTCGCAGAACGGCCGCCAGATCGCGGTCTATTTCCACCCCAACCACTCGCGGCAGTTTCCCCACAAGCCGAGTCGTAAGGGCACCAAGCCCAGGCCCAACTTCAACCACCACCTCTCCCACCCGTGGCTGCACCAGCTTAATGATCTGGCTTATAATATCGCCATCGACCAAAAAGTGCTGACCAAAACGCTTGCGCGCCCGATGTCCGTGTCGCCCCTCAGTTGCCATTGCTTAGGCTGCCCGACCGGCGCGACGCAGACAGCGCCATAAATCGGTCAACACCAACTGAATATTCGTATTGCGAGATAGTGCTTCGGCCGCTTGATCAATCTCCAACATGGCCCTTTCTATAAGTGGTGCGTTAAAAGCCCCACCCAGTGCTGTAAAAAAAGAACGACGATCGACCATAACAACCCCGTTTTCTCCCTGGTATAAAAGCAAGTATATATCGCGCAAGTAAAGGGCACTCATCTCTAAAAAAAACTCTTGTTGAAAACGATCCCCACTAAGTTCCTCGACCGTATTCCAGTATACTTCGTCGTCGCGTTTAAGACCTGCCAAGATAAAAGTCTCGACGAGTTCGCGCAGCCCATCCCATTCCCCAGCCGCAACTTGCTGCGCCCGTTGTAAGCTTCCCCCCCCGAGGCGAACCGCTAATTCCAAACGATCTCCCGAAATACCCAAATCAACGAGGAGAGATCTTAACACATCGACCCCCAACGAACGCAGCACTAGGCGCTGACAGCGCGACAGCACGGTGGGCAACATGCGCTCTGGAGCAGAAGATACAAGTATAAAGAGGGAACTAGCGGAAGGTTCTTCTAATACTTTTAATAACGAGTTGGCCCCGGCCGGATGCATGCGTTCCGCTTCAAAAACAACCGTAACCTTGCGGCTGCCTTCGCTCGGAGCATACCCCATCTCGTGTTGCATCTGGCGCAACTGCTCTATAGCGATATTCGTCTGGCCACTAACCGTTCCGCCGCGCACATAGGATGCCGTTGCCTCGCGTACATCTTCTATGGCAAGTTCCTTGCGGCCGCGCTTGGGAGGCAGGGGCAAGAGCAGATATAAGTCGGGATGAGCGAGAATATCGACCTTGCGGCAGGAAGGACAATTACCACAAGAAATAGTTGATGCTTCTCCACACAACAAGCTCTTTGCCAGTTCTATGGCAAAGAGCCGTTTACCAGCCCCTTCAGGGCCACAGAGCAGTATAGCGTGGGGGATGCGCCCAGACCGCAGCCAAGCTTCAACAATCGCTTGAGCGCGCTCTTGACCTACCACATTTTCAAAAGCCAAAGGGCCTAATCCCCCCCTATTATTTCGCTGCCCTTTGGCAGGATAACGACGAAATTATAACAAACTCGACTGGTTATCGACATCGAAGAAATGAGCTTTATCGACTTCGACTGCCAGTTTTACAATTTGTTCGACTTTGGGCATGTTGAGCGGATCGACACGTGCTACAAACGTCGACTTACCCGAGGTTAGGTTGAGAAATACCTCGTTCCCCATCGGCTCAACAACTTCGACCTTCGCTTCAATTTCGACTGTTTCTACATCGCGGCCGATCGTATCGGGATCGTGGATGTCTTCCGGGCGAATACCGAAAACGATCTCCTTGCCTCGGTAGTTATCCAGCTTTTCAGTGTAGCGTTCGGGCAAAGAGATCTTGATTGTTCCCTCGTCAAACACGAGCCCATTGCCATTGCCATTGGCAGAAATCGTGCCGTTAATAAAGTTCATAGAGGGACTGCCGATAAAGCCGGCGACAAATTGATTAACGGGTTCGTTGTATAAACTGAGCGGCGCATCAATTTGCTGAATCAAGCCATCGCGCATGACGACAATGCGGTCCCCCATCGTCATAGCCTCGGTTTGGTCGTGTGTGACATAGACCATCGTCGCCTCTAGACGAGTGTGCAATTTGCTTATCTCGGCGCGCATCTGCACCCGCAGTTTGGCATCTAGGTTGGAAAGTGGTTCGTCAAAGAGAAACACCTTGGGTTTGCGCACAATAGCCCGTCCCACCGCCACACGCTGGCGCTGACCACCCGAGAGTGCTTTGGGCTTGCGCTCGAGAAGTTCTTGAATGCCGAGTATATCGGCCGCTTCCTGCACGCGCGCATCAATCTCGTCTTTGGGATACTTTCGCAGTTTGAGACCGAAAGCCATGTTCTGGTATACTGTCATATGCGGATAGAGCGCATAGTTCTGAAAAACCATGGCAATATCGCGATCTTTGGGCGGTATATCATTGACTAACTTCCCATCAATATATATCTCCCCAGCGCTAATCTCTTCGAGACCGGCGATCATGCGCAGCGTAGTCGACTTGCCGCAGCCCGAAGGTCCGACGAGAACGACAAATTCTTTATCTTTTATCTCGATAGTGGCATCGTCAACCGCAACGATATCTTTATCGTATACCTTGCGCACATTTTTGAGAACGACCTCGGCCATCGCGCCTCTCCCGGTTCCTTAATTATGAATTTGCGTAATCTACGCTTCAAAGAGCATAATAAAATAAAACAAAGTTGACAATAATTCTACACTTCAGCTAGGACCAATTCAAGTCCATCTTCTATGGGATCCTCATAATAATCTTTCATCTGTTGCAGTTGCGTAAACCCAGCTCTACTATATAACCTTCGAGCAGCGCTATTGCCAACGCGAACTTCGAGCGTGCAACGAGCACAGCCCCTCTCTTTTGCTTCCCTTAATAAACGTCGCAATAGCGCCTCTCCAATGCCCCGACGACGAAAACCGGGGGCAACGGCCATGCTCGCTAAGTGAAAAGACTCTATCTGATCGTACCCCAGCCCATATGCCACTAATTCCCCTTGATCTAAGCCACCAATACACACGACATCTACATTGGCCAATAAGGTGCGTAAATCGTCCGTGGACCAAGACAAAGCAAACGAATCGCGCTCAACTATTTCTACTTTACCAACGTGTTCTGGCCCCAAGCGAACGAAAAACACTCCAACGGCATTCACGCCTTCACACCCTAGTCAGGCAACAACGATTTAGTGCTGACTTTAGCGTCGGGCGCACGTAAATACTCGGGCTCTATCGTCGCCAAATCAACAACTTCACCCCGCTCTAATTGGCCCCAAGCCAACACGCCAACGGCACTCGCATGCGGCCGGGCACAATGGGGTGGAGCAAGACGAGCTCCCCGTGTCGCACTGATGAGTTCAGCGTACGCCTCAACACCATCGCCGGTATAGAGAATATCTTGCCCCGCATACTCTTCCAAAAGAGTTGCTGGATCAATGGCGACAGGTTTGGACAAGATTACTGGTAACCCTTCTGACGTATCGTACAAACCGGCATATACTTGCTTTTTTCGCGCATCGAGCAACGCACAGACAGGCATTTTTGCATAAGGTATACGAGCAGCAAGCACCGCCAGCGTCGAAACCCCTACCAGCGCCTTATCGCCAACCATGCACAATCCTTTAGCCGCCGCTAAACCTATGCGCAGCCCAGTAAACGATCCCGGTCCCAGAGTAACAGCTACGGCCTCCAGCCCGGCGACCTCAGTATCAGTCGCACGGCACACCTCTTCAATCTCGACGAAAAGCCGCTGTGTGTGTTGCAAACCAATGTCGAAATAGCGACTCATCACGATTCTGTCGCGAGCCACCAAAGCTACACTGCCTACCTGAGTAGCCGTATCGAAAGCCAGTATCAAAGCAACCCCAACTGCGGACTATCTGGATCAACGGGCGGTTCCATATTCAGATGTTCGTAGGCCCGCGGCATCACGACCCGTCCGCGCGGGGTGCGCTTTATAAAGCCTTCCTTAATCAGATAAGGCTCAACTACTTCCTCGAGCGTCTCTTCTTCTTCGCCGACAACAGCCGCTAGGTTGCTTAAACCAACGGGGCCACCGTTGAACTTTTCTATAATGGCGCGCAATAAATGAACATCCATTTCGTCTAGCCCAACTTCGTCGACATTTTGCACATTGAGCGCATCTATAACGATCTGAGCATCGACCACACCCGTTCCTTCAACCTGAGCATAATCGCGGGCACGACGCAGCCAGCGCTTGGCAACGCGCGCCGTACCGCGCGAGCGTCGCGCCACCTCGAATGCACCTTCTTCATCTAGAGGGAAACCCAGGAGGCGGGCGTCCCGGCTGACTATTTGCGCCAATTCCTCAATTGTGTAATAATCCAAATGGGCGGTAATGCCAAAGCGCGCGCGCATAGGAGAGGTCAAGAGCCCCTGACGCGTAGTCGCACCAACTAACGTGAACGGCTCTAACGGGACACTGACTGAACGCGCCGCCGGCCCCTGATCGATCATTATATCGATCTTAAAGTCTTCCATAGCCGAATAGAGGTATTCTTCGACCACGCGGTTAACGCGATGCACTTCGTCAATAAAAAGGACATCGCGCTCGCCCAGTGCCGTAAGCACACCGGCCAAATCCGTAGGGCGATCGAGCAAAGGGCCAGAAGTCTCATGTATATCGACGCCCAATTCCCGCGCTATAACGTGACCCAACGTCGTCTTGCCCAATCCTGGTGGGCCGTGCAGAAGAACGTGGTCCATAGCCTCAGCGCGCAGTTTAGCCGCCTCTATTGCGATGCTCAGCTGTCTCTTTGTCTTTTCCTGACCCAACATCTCTTTTAGAGACGTCGGACGTAGCGTATTATCAAACTCTCGATCGTCGTCGCCAACGTCGGGATCGATAGGGCGGTCTACCATATTTTACGCGCCTTTAGCGCTCCTTGAGTGCTCGTTTAATCAACTGTTGTACCGTCTGCTCTGTTCCGTCGCGCTCAATAGCCTTGCGAACCGCTTGCCGTGCTGTTGGCGGAGCCATGCCGAGTGCAGACAAGGCCATTATAGCCTCTTCGCTCACAGCCGAATCTCTATCCTTACTCCCAGCCCCATCAGTTGCCCCAGAAGGAGCACTCACGCTCACTTTCTCTCGCAGATCGAGCACTAAACGCTCTGCCGTACGGCGACCAATCCCTTTTATGCTAGTTAGATCGCCGACACGCTCATTGACAATAGACTCCTGCAAATCGCGCAGCGACATTCCGGACAAAATCGTCAATGCCAAACTCGGCCCAACACCCGATACTCCAATCAGCAGTTTAAAAATTCCGCGCTCTTCTTCGTCGGCAAAGGCAAAGAGTTCCATGCGGTCTTCGCGCACGTGAAAGTGCGTAAATAATCGTATGTCCTTTTCCAACCCAGGTAATTGATCATAAGTCGACAGTGAAAGTGACACCCCGTATCCCACCCCTCCGACATCAATTACAGCCTGCATCGGCGCTTTATAAGCCAGTTTTCCACGTAAATAAGTAATCATGAACGCTCGATAAGATTTTGCTGTGAGTTAACGACGGACAACGCGCTTAAGAAGTGCTTCAACTTCGGGACGACGCTCTTTCCCATGCCCTTGTAACGCGATTTCCGGGCGTCGTAAATGACATAATGCAATGGCCAATGCATCGGATGCATCGAGAGACTTGGGCAATTCGCGCAGACCCAATGTGCGGGCTACCATAAACTGTACGCGCTCTTTCGTAGCTCGCCCATTGCCCGCGACAGACTTCTTCACAGCAGCGGGACTATAGTGCCCGATAGGTAGAGAAGCTTGTCTGAGCGCCAATAACAACACGCCGCGCGCTTGCCCCAGTTTGGCTGCCGCATCAGCATCCTTGCCAAAAAAAGTGCTTTCGATCGCCGATTCATCAGGATTGTATTCCCTAAGAACCTCTTGGATACGTTCATAAATAAATACCAAGCGATCCTCAAATGCCTGACCGGATTTGGGTCGAATACAGCCGCAATCAATATAACGAGATTGACGCTTGCCGTATTCCAGCACCCCGTACCCTGTGCTGGTGCTACTCGGATCCACCCCAATTACAATCAAAGCAAACATCCAAACAAAGAAAAATCCTTCACTTTCAGGCCTGGGCCATGAGTTGCTCTAAAACATCCTCTTGCAAATCGAAGTTCGAATACACTTTCTGTACGTCGTCTAGATCCTCCAACGCTTCGAGAAGGCGGATAATTTTTAGCGCCTGGTCCCCCTGAACTTCGAGGATATTATCGCTCTTCGGCATCCACGATAGAGCAGCCTGACTGTATTCGATATTATGCTCTTCGAGCGCTCTTTTTATCGTTTCAAAATCGGCCACTTGCGATACGACCTCATGCACTTCACCACCATCCTGAATATCTTCCGCCCCCGCATCCATCACCGCTATCATCAGATCGTCTTCTTCAATATTTTCCTTAGCCACTTCGAGCACACCTTTCTGCTCAAACATCCAAGCAACTGAGCCACTCTCGCCAAGGTTTCCGTTCTGTTTCGTGAAAACGTGCCGCACCTCCGAAACCGTGCGATTGCGATTATCCGTCAACGTTTCCACCATCACTGCTACACCATCGGGACCATACCCTTCGTATAACCCATCTTCATACACTGCACCTTCTTCCTCGCCAGTACCGCGCTTGACCGCACGCTCTATCGTAGACAAAGGCATATTCGCCGCCTTGGCATTTTGCACTACAGCGCGCAAACGCATATTAGCACTTTCGTCACCACCACCATCACGCGCTGCTACCGTAATTTCGCGGATTATTTTTGTGAATATCTTACTGCGTTTGGCGTCATTAACACCTTTCTTTCGTTTTATAGTACTCCACTTGGAGTGGCCAGACATAAGGAGTCTCCTTCTACGATTTAGTCTATTTTTTTAGTGCGAATCTTTTTTCTAAGAAACGCCAAAACAATAGAAAAATCAAATAACTATACAACTTCATTGCACGCAATAAGAAAAGGAATGGCTGATCTTTGTTCAACCACTCCCTTTTATTCTATTGTCAGTCGTAAAACGGCTTTACGCCGCTTCTTTTTCTTTTTGTGCCACTTCTATGACCTTGGCCATTATATCTCCAGGGACTTCCCCATAACGCAAAAATTGCTGGGCGTGTAAACCTTTGCCATGTCTCATAGAGCGCATTTTGGTCGCATACTGATCAATCTCTGACAAAGGAGCTTCAGCGTGAATGACCTGAAAGTCGCCGTTTGCATCCATACCACTAATGCGACCTCGACGGGAAGAGAGATCACCCATAATGTCTCCCATATACTCTTCGGGCACGGTGATTTCCAAATGGTATATTCGCTTGAGCAGAATAGATTTAGCTTTTAAGAACGCATATTTGAACGCATGTGGCCCAGCAATCTTAAACGAAACTTCATCCGAGTCAACCAGGTGATATTTCCCATCGAGCACGACAACCGAAACATCTATTACACTCGCACATAGATAGGTCTGACGAGGGGATATTTATTCTACTACTGAGTAAATGCCTTGTCAAGTTTCATAATTATTTAAAAAAAAAGCACTCATCCAAAATAATTTGGATGAGTGCTTAAAAATTAATCCGGCGACGTCCTACTCTCCCACCGGGTGACCCCAGCAGTACCATCGGCGCAGGAGGGCTTAACGACTCTGTTCGGAATGGGAAGAGGTGTGACCCCTCCGCTATGGTCACCGGAAAAAACTGTTTCTTTAACAACCGAATACAGTTTACACCACGTACAAGTAATACAATTACTCAAGTACCAAAAAAACAATAAAATGGTCAAGCCTCACGGCCAATTAGTACTGCTCGGCTACACGCATTGCTGCGCTTCCACCTGCAGCCTATCAACCTCGTAGTCTACGAGGGGCCTTTAGGTAGGTTAACCCTACGGGATATCTAGTCTTGGAGTGGGCTTGACGCTTAGATGCTTTCAGCGTTTATCCCTGCCGAACGTAGCTACCCAGCGATGCTCCTGGCGGAACAACTGGTAGACCAGAGGTTCGTCCAACCCGGTCCTCTCGTACTAGGGTCAGATCTCCTCAAATATCCTACACCCACGGCGGATAGGGACCGAACTGTCTCACGACGTTCTGAACCCAGCTCGCGTAGCGCTTTAATTGGCGAACAGCCAAACCCTTGGGACCTTCTCCAGCCCCAGGATGCGCTGAGCCGACATCGAGGTGCCAAACTGCCCCGTCGCTATGAGCGCTTGGGGGCAATAAGCCTGTTATCCCCGGAGTACCTTTTATCCGTTGAGCTTCGGCGCTTCCACATGCAACCGTCGGATCACTAAGCCCTGCTTTCGCACCTGCTCGACTTGTAGGTCTTGCAGTCAAGCTCCCTGTATGCCTTTACACTCTACGCGCGATTACCGACCGCGCTGAGGGAACCATTGGGCGCCTCCGTTACTTTTTAGGAGGCAACCGCCCCAGTTAAACTACCCACCTGGCACTGTCCCCAATCCCGATCAAGGGACCAAGGTTAGAATTTTAACAAGGCAAGGGTGGTATTTCAAGGTCGGCTCCACGAAAACTGGCGCTCCCGTTTCATAGCCTCCCACCTATCCTACACATACAGTGTCAAAATCCAATACCAAGCTATAGTAAAGGTTCACGGGGTCTTTCTGTCCTGCCGCGGGTATCCGGCATCTTCACCGGAACTACAATTTCACCGAGTCCCTCGTTGAGACAGCGGCCAAGTCGTTACACGATTCGTGCAGGTCGGTTTTTAGCCGACGAGGAATTTCGCTACCTTAGGACCGTTATAGTTACGGCCGCCGTTTACTGGAGCTTCGATTCAGAGCTTCGTTCCCGAAGGATCTAACACCTCCTCTTAACTTACCAGCACCGGGCACGTGTCAGTCCCTATACATAGCCTTACGGCTTAGCAGAGACTTGTGTTTTTGGTAAACAGTCGCCCAGCCCGTTTCTCTGCGGCCCCTTTGGGCTCCACCCGCAAGGGGCTTCACCTACTGAGGGCATCCCATCTTCCGAAGTTACGGGATTATTTTGCCGAATTCCTTAACGAGGGTTTACTCGCGCACCTTTGGATACTCTCCTCATCTACCTGTGTCGGTTTACGGTACGGGCACCTACAGAACTCACATAGAGGTTTTTCTAGGCAGCATGATTAGGGTCAGTTTATGCCGCTAAGCGGCTCCCCATCGCCTCTCGGGGTATAGGTCATCCGGATTTGCCTAGACGACCCCCCTACGGGCTTAGACCAGCATTTCCAGTCGCTGGCTGACCTTTCACTTCTGCGTCACCCCATAGCTCGAACGCGCTGTAAGTGGTACAGGAATATTTAGCCTGTTTTCCATCGCCTACGCCTTTCGGCCTCGGCTTAGGTCCCGACTAACCCCAGGAGGACGAGCCTAGCCCAGGAAACCTTAGATTTTCGGTGTGCAGGATTCTCACCTGCATTATCGCTACTCATGCCGACATAATCACTTCCATCTCGTCCAGCAAACCTTCCGGTTCACCTTCAACCTACTATGGAACGCTCCCCTACCAATCAGCGTCTCGCGAACGAAACGCTGAGTCCGTAGCTTCGGTGGTAAGCTTAGCCCCGATACATTGTCGGCGCAAAATCACTTGACTAGTGAACTATTACGTACTCTTTAAATGATGGCTGTTTCTAAGCCAACATCCTAGCTGTCTCAGCAATTTCACATCCTTTAAATCACTTAGCTTACACTTTGGGACCTTAGCTGACGGTCTGGGTTGTTTCCCTCTCGCGTACGGAGTTTATCCCTCGCACGCTGACTCCCTTGGAACAAGTCTATGGCATTCGGAGTTTGGTTCGGTTTGGTAAGCGGGTAAGCCCCCTAGCCGATCCAGTGCTCTACCTCCATGACTCTTTAACAAGAGGCTAGCCCTAAAGCTATTTCGGGGAGAACCAGCTATCTCCAGGTTTGATTGGCCTTTCACCCCTACCCACAGCTCATCCGAGCACTTTTCAACGTACAACGGTTCGGACCTCCACGAGATTTTACTCACGCTTCATCCTGGCCATGGGTAGATCACCTGGCTTCGGGTCTACTGCATGCAACTGAGACGCCCTATTCAGACTCGCTTTCGCTACGGCTACCTCACTGAGTGAGTTAACCTCGCTGCATACAAGTAACTCGCCGGCTCATTATGCAAAAGGCACGCCGTCAGGGGACAAGCCCCCTCCGACTGCTTGTAAGCGTACGGTTTCAGGTACTATTTCACTCTCCTTCTCGGAGTACTTTTCACCTTTCCCTCACCGGTACTAGTTCGCTATCGGTCACGAGAGAGTATTTAGCCTTGGAGAGTGGTCTCCCCAGCTTCCCACAAGATTTCACGTGTCCCGT
>JBLHGI010000036.1:0-26780 GCA_047616505.1 Planctomycetota bacterium | reverse complement strand
TCGAGGGCCATATGGCCGTGCTCTACGGGCGCGATAACGGCCTCTTTGAGTACTTCGCGGCCCCGCTCGCCTTTGTCGAAGAAGAAGACGACCTCTATGTAGAAGTAGAAAAAACCGTCGCGCGGCCACAAAAAGAATACGAGCGCCACAGCAACCGCGAGGACCTCGTTCCCCCCGGCGAACTCATGCGCGATGGCGACTGGCTCAAAGAGCGTTTAACCGCCTGTGTCCGTCTCACCCCAGCCCCCGTGGGTCGCGCCAGCGAGGCCGTGCAGTTCAACGCCAACGAAGCCCGCACCTACGAGGGTGAACTAGTCCCACTGCGCAAAGAGATAGATCGCCTCGCCGACGAGGACTACACCATCCATATGCGCTGCGAAACGCAGGGGCAGTATAGCCGTCTGCAAGAAATCTTTGCCGATTGGCCCGAGATACGCTTTGGTCTCGGCACCCTGCACAAGGGCTTCGTCTTTCCCGAAGCGCAGCTTGCCCTGCTCAACGACCACGAGCTCTTTAGCCGCCAGAAGCGCCGCTACCGCTATCGCAAATTCCGCTCCGCGACGAAGCTGCCCAACCACTCTGCGCTACAGCGCGGCGACTACGTCGTACACGCCGATCATGGAATTGGCCGCTATGCAGGCATCAAACGCCTGCGCATCGACGGCCTCGAACACGACTGTCTCACCATAACCTACGGCGGCGAAGATCGCCTCTTCGTCCCCGTAGAGCAGCTTGATCGCCTGCGCAAGTATTCTAGCTCCGAAGGCGATGCCCCCATCCTCAGCCGACTCGGTGGCACCGCTTGGGAAAAGCTCAAAGAGCGCACGCGCGAAGAAATCTTCAAAATGGCCAGCGAACTCGTGGGACTCTACGCCGAACGCAAAGCACTGCCCGGCTTTCGCTTTTCAGCCGATGGCCCCATGCAGCAGCAGCTAGAAGCGGCCTTTCCATTTCAAGAGACGCCCGACCAGCTGCGCACCATGGAAGAAGTCCGAGAAGATATGGAATCGCCGCACCCGATGGACCGCCTCGTCTGCGGCGACGTCGGTTATGGCAAGACCGAAATTGCCGTGCGCGCCGCTTTTAAGGCCGTCTGCGACCACAAACAAGTCGCCGTACTCGTACCCACTACCATCCTTGCAGAGCAACATTACCAGACTTTTTCCGAGCGCATGGCGCACTCGCCCGTGCGCATCGAGGTACTCTCGCGCTTCCGCACGCCCAAAGAGCAGAAGCGAGTCATCGAAGAGGTCAAAAGCGGTAAAGTCGATGTGCTTATCGGTACGCACCGCATCCTCTCTAAGGACATCAAATTCCGCGATCTCGGCCTGCTAGTCGTCGACGAAGAGCAGCGTTTTGGCGTGCGCCACAAAGAAAAGCTCAAACAGTTCAAGCGCCTAGTCGACGTGCTGACCCTGACGGCTACACCCATTCCGCGCACGCTGCACATGTCGCTGATGGGATCGCGCGATATGTCGGTTATCAACACGCCGCCGCAAGATCGCCTGCCGATCCACACGGAGATCATCGCCTTCGACGAAACGCGTATCGCCGAAGCGATCTACCGCGAAGTCGAGCGCGGTGGCCAGGTATACTTTGTGCACAACCGCGTTCAACCGATTTATCGTCTGCAAGAATATTTACAGCAACTGTTGCCCCAGGTGCGCTTTGCCGTTGGCCACGGTCAGATGGGGCCGCGTCAGCTCGAAAAAATCATGCTGGATTTTCTCAACAAGAAATACGACTGCCTGATCTCGACCATGATCATCGAGTCCGGCATCGATATCCCCTCCGTCAACACGATCTTGGTCAACCGTGCCGACACCTTGGGACTGGGTCAATTGTACCAAATAAGGGGTCGCGTCGGCCGCTCCAGCGAGCGCGCCTATGCCTATCTCTTAGTCCCCAAAGGCAAGAAACTCACCAAGAAGAGTCGCATGCGCCTGCGCGCCATTGAAGAATTTTCCGACCTCGGCTCGGGTTTTAATATCGCCATGCGCGATATGGAAATTCGCGGTGCCGGCAACTTAGTGGGCTCACAGCAGCACGGCTTTATCGCCGCCGTCGGTTTCGACCTCTACTGCCGCCTACTCGACGAAGCCATGCGCGAAATCAAGGGAGAAAGCATCCCCGACAACCCCGAGCCCGATGTCAAAATTGCCGTCAGCGCCTATATACCCGATGATTACATACCCAATGCCGACCAGAAAATGGATTTCTATCAGCGTCTGGCCGATGCCCACCGCATCGTGGCTCTCCTAGAAATCAAAGAGGAGATGGAGGATCGCTTCGGACGCATGCCACAGCCGGCCAAATCACTAATGCACATTATGGAAATAAAGGTAATGGCGCGGCAGATCGGCATAGAGACGGTGCAATTAGAAAAGAACCGTTTTCGTTGGGCGTTCCCACAGGATCGCCAAATTTCGCCGGCCGATATCCAACAAATTGTCGAAAAGTCTTCGGCCCAGCTCGAATTTGATTTGGGCGAACGCTTGCAAATTGAAGTACAGGTAGCAGGTCGCGATGAAGTCGAGCGCTTAGAAAGAGCGCGCGACGTGCTACAGGAGATCGTATAAAATGCACAGATACTATCTGCTTATACTGCCTCTTATACTCGCCTGTAGCGCGCCTGGACCAGAAAAAGACACCATCGCTAAAGTGGGCGACAGCGCACTCAGCACCTCTAAATTAGAAGCCATACTGCCCTATGGGTCCGATGCAGAGGCACGCCAACGCGTTTTGAAAAACTGGGTCGGCCGCGAATTGCTCTATCAAGAGGCCCTCGCGCGCAAGCTGCATGAAAGCGTCCGTCTACAAGAACAGCTAGAACGCACGCGGCGCGACTTGCTGCTAGCCGCCTTGCTCGACGACGAATTTGGCCGTGAGGAAGTCCACGTCGAAGAGGACGAAATACACCAGCACTACCAAGCGCACGAAGACGACTTCCTACGCGAAGAAGACGAAATACACGTGCGCCACATCCTGCTCGCCAGCAAACGCGAAGCCAATGCCCGCCGCGCCGCTCTACAGCGCGGCGCCGACTTTGCCGAAGTCGCGCGCGACTTTTCCGAAGACGTCGACACCCGCGACCGCGGCGGAGACCTCGGCCTCTTTTCCCAAGAGGACGAGCCCGTGCTCTGGAAGGCTTGCGAGGACTTAAAGCTCAACAGCGTTTCGCGCTCTATACGCACGGAATACGGCTATCATCTATTAGAGGTGCTCGAGCGCCCAGAGGCCGGTACATTACGCCCCCTGGAACAAGTGCGGGCGCAAATCGTCGAAACTATCGTCTGGCAGCAGCACCGCCAGCGCATGGACCAACTCGTTGAATCGCTCAAAAAAACCAAGGACTGGGCTATTATAAGCCCTTAAAAATATGCCGAAACTTTTTCGCTGTCTGTTATCTGCCGCCACACTCTTGTGTGCAGCCCCTGCCTTCGCCGCGCCCGAGTTGATCGATCGTATCGTCGCCTCGGTCGACAACCACATCATTCTGTGGTCCGAACTCAACTACCGCCTGCGCTTCGAAGTAGAGGCACGCCAACTCACGGCCTACGTGCCACCAGACACGCTGACCGCTCTGCGCCAAGAAGTGCTCAGCAACATGGTCGATGAGCAAGTGCTCATCCTCAAAGCGCAGAAAGACAGCCTACAGATAGACCCGTCTGAAGTCGAAGAATTACTCGGTCAGCAGTTTCTCTCCGCGCGCAGTAATATGAGCGATAGCGAATTCGATGAAATGCTCGTGCGCGTAGGCCTGAGCGAGCGCCAGCTCAAAACGCGCTACCGCAAAGAGATTCGCCATCGCCTACTCTACCGCCAAATGCGCAATGTAGTCTCTTATCGTCAGCATATTACGCGCCGCGATGTAGATGCCTACCGCCTGGCGCTAGGCGATACGCTGCCGACGCAAATCTCGCTGAGCCATATCCGCGTCAAGATTCGCCCCAGCGACGAGGTCCTGGCAGAGAAACGCGCCATCATTGAAGACATCGAAAAAAAGCTACAGGCGGGCGCCGACTTCGCCGCACTGGCACGCGAAATGTCCGAGGACCCAGGCTCTGCAGACAACGGCGGCGACCTCGGTTGTTTTGGCTCCGGTACGCTAGTGCCCGAATTTGAGGAAGTGGCCTTTGAACTCAAACCAGGGGAACTGAGCGGCCCCGTGCTCTCCCCCTACGGCTATCACCTGATCCTCCTCAACGAAAAACGCGAGGACGCCATTTGTTCCAGCCATATCTTGGTGCTGGCACAAAAGGTAGAAGGCGACCAGGCACGAGCCGAAGAGCGCCTGCGCGACTTGCGCCAGCGCGCACTCAGCGGCGAGGAATTTGCCACGCTGGCACGCGAATATTCCGACGACTCCAACTCGGCCATGCAGGGCGGCCTGTGGGGCACTTTCCCCCGCGACCAAGTCCCCGCCTTTCTCAAACCCTACCTCGACGGCCTAAAACTAGACGACATCAGCGAACCTTTTTTCTTACAGGGTGAAGGTTTTCTCTTTAAAATAAACTCCGACCAAGCTACTTTGGAAGGTCTGATCCGCGAGGTGCGCACCGAGCAAGCCATGCGTGATCTGATCAAAGACTACCGCCAGCAAATACACATCGAGACTCGCTTAGACAGCGACTTCCTCCGCAAACCTAATGACGCGACTGGACATATTCCTCAAGCACACGGGACTGATCAAGCAGCGCAGTGAGGCCAAACGCGCCTGCGATGATGGCCGCGTGGCAATCGCCAATATCGCCGGCGAAAAAAAGGCCAAAGCTAGTCAGCCCGTACATATCGGCGAACACGTACTAATCGAAACGGCCACCCGCCGCATCGAGGTCGAAGTATTGGCGCTACCCGAACGCGCCCCGGCTCGCCGCGATCGCCAGCGTTTTTATCGCGTTCTAAGCGAAGAGCAAATCGACCCTTTTGCGGATCTGAGTTTCTAAATATGTCTGAGTTTCAACCGCCGGATAGTGACATGGAAAAAGACACCGTAAAACAGACCCCCTATCAGGGGCTGGCTCCCATCTACGACTACGTAATGCGCCACGTCGACTACGACGAATGGGCTGTATTTATACAGTCCGTATTCCAGCGCCATGCACCGCAGACCCGGCGCGTCATCGACTTGGCCTGCGGCACTGGCAACGTCAGCACCGAGCTGGCCTATCTGGGGTTTGAGATGACGGGAGCCGATATTTCCGAGTCGATGGTGCGCGTCGCCGAAGAAAAAGCTGCGGTCAACGGCAGCCATAGCGACTTTGTCCAACGCGATCTGCGCGACCTCTCGGGCCTGGGGCCCTTTGAAGCCGCCGTATGCATGTACGATAGTTTCAACTATCTTTTAGAACCGGAAGATATCGACGAGGCTCTGACGCAAGTTAGTGCTATCTTAGAGCCGGGTGGCCTCTTTGTTTTCGACGTCTGTACCGAGCGCAATTCACTGCGTTATTTTAGCGAGATGCGCGACCGCGAGAGCGGCCCGGGTTTCACCTATGAGCGCCACAGCTATTACAAGGCGCCCGAGCGCCTGCAGCACAACCATTTTGAAATCCGCTTTGAAGGAGACGACGAGCTCTACGAGGAGACGCATGTACAGCGCATCTATCGCCTGAGCGAGATCGAGGAGCGCATCCGCGCCAGCGCCTTTGAGCTGCTCGATGTGCTCTCCGAGTTCACCTTTAATCCGGGTACAGAAGAATCCGATCGCATCCATTACGTCCTGCGCGCCCCCGGCGCCGTGGCTTAACCGGAGATCCACTGTGGACCTCGACTTCGACGCAACACTAGCTTTTATCGAGCAGGGCGAGCGCTTCTTGCTGACTACGCATATAAACAGCGATGCCGATGGCATTGGCTCCATTATGGCGCTCAAACGCCTACTCGAACAACTCGGCAAAGAGGCCCATATTGGCTTGCCCGATCCACCCTCAGGCCAGTGCGAATTTCTCGCTGACTGGAGCGATGTACGGCATATCGACGAGCTCGCCGGCAAGAACTTCACCCACGCGATTGTCACCGACAGCCCCGGTTTAGACCGCATTGGCACAGCACAGAAACATCTCACAGATTTACCCATACTCGCCATCGACCACCACAAGAGCCGTGCGCCCTTTGGTCAGGTCAATCTCGTTACCACCGAAGTCTCTTCGACCTGCGAAATGGTGTATCACCTCGCCCAAGCCGGCGGTTGGTCTATAGATCCCGAAACGGCCGCCGCCCTCTATACCGGGATCATCTTTGACACCGGCAGTTTCCGCTTTTCCCTGACCAAACCCACCACCTTTGAAGTCGCCGCCGCTCTCACTCGTCTCGACATTCGCCTAGATCGCCTCGCCGACCAACTCTTTGGCAACAAGAGCTACGGTTCCGTCAAACAGCTGGGCACGGCGATCGATTCGTTAGCGCTCTACCACGACGAGCGCGTCGCCATAATGCACCTAAACGCAGAGGCCATGCAAGCCGGCGACCCCGACGAAGTCGTAAACTACGGCCTACTTATCAAAGGGGTCCAAGTGGCCGTCCTGCTCAAGGAGCAAGAGGCAGGGCGCTACCGCATTAGCTTGCGTTCACAAGAAAGCGTCGATGTCAACGCCATCGCCGGCACCTTCGACGGCGGTGGACACGCGCGCGCAGCCGGCTGCCGCCTACAGGGCGGCCGCGATGAGGTCACAAAGAAACTGCTGGCCGAAATCGGCCGCAACTTAAGCTAAGGGAGCATTCACTTTGCATCTGGTAACGCTAAAGGACTGGTCCTGCGAGGACGTGCAGCAAACGGTTGAGCGCAGCATAGACGTCAAAAAAAATCCCGGATACTACAGCGCCGCACTGCGCGGTAAAACACTGTCTCTACTCTTCCAAAAGACCTCGACGCGCACGCGTTGCGCCGGCGAAATCGGCATGGCGCAACTGGGTGGTCACGCCCTTTACCTAGACTGGCGCAACACCAATTTTGGCCTGGCCGACCTAGGCGACGAAATCCGCGTGCTCAGCAGCTATGCCGACTTTATCGTCGCCCGCCTAATGCAGCACGACGATATCCTGCGCGCCGCAGAAACCTCTTCCGTGCCCATTATGAACGGCTGCTGCAACCGCTACCACCCGCTGCAAAGCCTGACCGACCTGATGACGGTTCAGGAGTCCTTTGGCCGCCTCGAAGGCCTGCGTCTGACCTATGTCGGCGTACTCAACAACGTCGCCAACTCGCTTATTGCCGCCGGCCTCAAAACCGGCCTGCACGTGACCTGCGTCTGCCCAGAAGTAAATCCCGCCGCACGCGACGAAGCCCTCTATGCAGAGGCTAAGGCCGCTGGGCTCTACGATTATTACGAGAACAGCACCGACCTACGCCCCATCCTCGAAAAGTCCGACGTCGTGTATACCGACACCTGGATCGACATGGAATTTTTTACCGATCCGGCCTTCGCCGAAGAAAAAGAGCGGCGCATTAGTCTATTCCAACCGTTCCAACTCAACGCCGAATTACTCGCCGATATAGACCTCAAAATTCTACACTGTCTACCCGCTCATCACGGCTACGAGATCACCAGCGAAATGCTGCACGACCCACGCTCGCTCATCTTCACCCAGGCAGAAAATCGCCTGCACAGCCAAAAAGCCGTGCTGCTCAAGTTGGCCGGCGCTTTGTCCTAATATCTAATGCTACTCCTGTTCGCCACCGCCCTCCTGCTCTCCTTGGTATCGCCGCAGATCCTGCTGGCACAAGAGGCCGCCAACTCAGCGGAAACGGAGCCCGCGACGACAAGACAGGCAGTAGACCCCAACGCCTTCGAACCCTCCAAATACCGCATTCAGCGCGTGCACTTACTTCCCGGCGAGCGCGGCCCACAGGCCGGCGTCAGCCGCGGTCGTTATATCGTCAACTTCGGCAGCCGCGACGGCGTACAGCCGGGCAGCATTTTTCGCGCGCTGTATCGCGGCCAACTCATGGGCCTGCTGAAAGTCACGCGCTCCTGGCGCGACACCACTGAGCTGACGATGGTGCAACTCGTGCACAAAAGCGATCTCTCATCGCCCTACCCGCTCAACCCCGGTTATTATCTAGAGCCGCACTTAGTGCTGTTGGAGACGCTCCATTTTGACTCCGGTGAGCCCATCATTGATCCCGACATGCACGAGCGTCTGCACTATGCCTCGCGCTTCGTGCGCTCTTTCCCCCAGTTTCCACTCATCGTCGAAGGCCACACGGACGCGATGGGCAAGGCCGATGAAAACATGTCGCTCTCTAAAGAGCGCGCCCAAGCCGTGCTCGTCTTTCTCAACGAAGTCTATCGCATCCCCACCGAACAGCTCCACGCCGTCGGTTATGGCCAAACGCGCCCCGTCGCCAGCAACCTCAGGAAAGAAGGGCGTTTCCAAAACCGCCGCGTCGATATTATTCTGATGAATAAAAAACCGATCATGGCGAAATAAGGCGGGAATTAGGACGGAGAATCAGCAGATACAGAGGAGACGATAGATCGTAGACCGGCCAATCTTTCGTCTGTATTTATTGCGCAATAGGGCCCAAGCGAAACAGAATGGCCCCCATCGTCGACATCCAACTCATCAGAAGTAGACCAATCGTCCAACGAAAGCGATTTTCAAATTTAACATCTGGGGCTGAAAATCTATCATCGACTTTACTATTTAGACTGCGCACATCGCCTTCGATTAATTCCAGACGACGGTCCACCTGCTGCAATACATCGCGCGTTGTCAGTTCAGAAGATTGGCTCATTTTTCACCTTTAGATCTAATACTTTTCCAATATACGCTAGCTATTTGCTCTTTCCAAACACCTATTCAGCAAGGGCAGTGCCATATTATATTTTCCCTGTATTCCGAGAAAAACTTCTGACAGTGGCCCTTCTATTATACAGTCGCGTCACCTAAAAGGGTCGCTTCACTGGAGCATCCTCTCACTCCTCCCGCTTATACACCCCGCTCCTGCCCCCCCGCTTCTCCATCAGCCGCACGTCGGAAATCACCATGCCGCGATCTACTCCCTTGCACATATCATAGATCGTCAGCAGCGCCACGCTCGCCGCCGTCAGCGCCTCCATCTCCACGCCCGTGCGATCGTCAATCTTGACTTCGGTCTCCACCTCCACCCGATCTTCGCCGACGCTAAACTGCACCTCTATCGCCGTTATATTGAGCGGATGGCAGAGCGGAATCAAGTCACCCGTGCGCTTAGCCGCCATTATACCGGCCAATCGCGCCGCCTCCAATACATTGCCCTTGGCTATTTTGTCGGCCGAAATCAAGGCCACCGTCTCGGGCCGCATGCGGATCTCCCCGCGCACCTTAGCTACGCGCTCGCTCTTTTCCTTCCCCCCTACATCCACCATCTTCAAGCGGCCCTCTCCATCCAAATGCGTCAGTTTTTTATCACTCATACCTCACTCCATATCAAAGGGTTGCCCATCGTCGATACATGGGCCAAAGACTTTCTGCATGCAAACGAGCAACGCCTCTTCCACTTCGGCCCGCTCGACGCGGCGCCCCAGCAAGCCTTCTAGCGAATTGACCTGGCTGCCGTCGAGTCCACACGGGCGCATCGCGCGGAAGGGCTCTAAGTCGGGGCTGATATTAAGGGAAAATCCATGCGAACTTATCCAGCGGCTAACGTAAATGCCAATCGCCGCCACCTTCTCATCGCCTACCCACACGCCCGTCAATCCTGCACGCCGCACGCCGTGCAAAGAAAAAGTGGCTAACGTAGCCATCAGCACTTCTTCCAAATCTCGCAAATAGCGATGCACGTCGCGGCCACGCGCACGCAAATCGACAATCGGGTAACCAACCAACTGCCCCGGTCCATGGTAGGTGATACTACCTCCGCGCTCAATCTCGATTAAGCGAGCGCCATACGCCTCTAAAGCCGCCTTATTGGGCAAATGCTCGGGCTGCGTAGCTCGGCCACAGGTATAGGTGGGTGAATGCTCCAAAAGAAGAAGCACGTCGCCTATTTCACCGGCAAAACGCCGCTCGACCATAGCCTTTTGCCAGCGGTGGGCTCGGTCGTAATCCGTTCTGCCCGTTCTATATATGCGCATCGCACTCATATTAGCTAAAATAATGGCTTGACCCTTGCGTGGGAATAGGCACCCCCATATATTTGACAATTCAGCAGTTTTTTTTAGCACTCTCCTATCTTGAGTGCTAAAAAGGGTAAAAAAACCATTTTATATTATTGTAAGTTCATCTAAAACAACTTCTTAGGAGTTATTCACATGCCCGGAAAGCAGATAGAATTCGACATGGCCGCACGCGACGCACTGTTGCGCGGCGTCGACAAGCTAGCTGATGCAGTCAAAGTTACGTTGGGACCCCAAGGTCGCAATGTAGTGCTCGACAAAAAATTTGGCTCCCCGACCGTCACCAAGGACGGCGTTACGGTAGCTAAGGAAATCGAATTGAGCGATGCCTATGAAAATATGGGCGCCCAGATGGTTAAGGAAGTCGCTTCTAAGACCTCCGATGTCGCCGGTGACGGCACCACCACCGCTACGGTGCTGGCACAGATCATCTTTCGCGAAGGTCTCAAGAACGTAACGGCTGGCGCCAACCCGATGGACCTCAAGCGCGGCATTGATAAGGCCGTAGCCAGCGTCGTCGGCACGATCCGCAAGATGAGCAAAGAAGTCAAGTCGCGCGAAGAGATTGCCCAGGTCGGCACGATCTCCGCCAACAACGACAACGCCATTGGCGAGCTCATCGCCGATGCCATGGAAAAAGTCGGCAAGGACGGCGTTATCACCGTCGAAGAAGCCAAAGGCACCGATACCACGCTTGACGTCGTCGAAGGTATGCAGTTCGACCGCGGTTATCTCTCGCCTTACTTCGTGACCGACCAGGAAGCCATGACGGCCGAACTCGAAGACTCCTATATCCTTATATTCGACAAGAAAATCTCCACCATGCGCGACCTCGTTCCCGTGCTGGAGAAGACGGCGCAGTTGAGCAAGCCGCTATTGATCATTGCCGAAGATATCGAGGGCGAAGCCCTGGCGACACTCGTCGTCAACAAGATTCGCGGCACGATCAAAGTCGCAGCCTGTAAGGCTCCTGGTTTCGGCGACCGCCGCCAGGCTATGCTCGAAGACATCGCCATCCTCACCGGTGGCCGCGTCATTTCTGAAGAAACTGGTCTCAAGCTCGAAGGCGTCACGCTCGACGACTTGGGTCAGGCCAAGCGCATCGTACTCGACAAGGACAACACGACCATTATCGAGGGCGCTGGTAAAGCCGCCGATATCAAGGGTCGCGTCGGTCATATCCGTCGTCAGATCGAAGAAACCACTTCTGATTACGACGGCGAGAAGTTGCAGGAACGTCTGGCCAAGTTGGCCGGTGGTGTTGCCGTGATCAATGTCGGCGCCCCGACCGAAGCCGAGATGAAGGAAAAGAAAGCCCGCGTCGAAGATGCGCTGCACGCCACGCGTGCCGCCGTCGAAGAAGGCGTTGTGCCCGGTGGTGGCGTCGTGTTCCTGCGCGCCCAGAAAGTATTGGATAAGCTCGAGCTCGAAGGTGACGAAGCCGTCGGCGCGCAGATTATTCGCCGCGCGCTCGAAGAGCCGCTGCGCCAGATCACGGCCAACGCCGGTATCGAAGGTGCCATCGTCGTGCGCAAGGTCGCCGATGCCAAAGGTGCACATGGCTTCAACGCCCGCACCGAGGTCTACGAAGACTTGATCGAAGCTGGTGTGGTCGATCCGGCCAAGGTCTCGCGCACAGCTCTTGAAAACGGTGCCAGCATTGCTTCACTACTGCTGACGACTGAGGCACTTATCGCCGACATTCCTGAGAAAGCCTCGGCTGGAGCCGGTGCTCCTCCCGGAGGCGATATGTACGGCGGTGGTGGTGGCATGGGCGGCATGGGTGGCATGGGCGGCATGATGTAAGCCGATCCGGCCCAATTGCTCTACTACAAAAAGAGGCGCTGCCACAGTGGCAGCGCCTCTTTTTTATTTTATTTTTTGTAGCTCAATGTCCTCAGTCGCTCGTTATCGGCTCTAAACGAGCCCCCTCTTCTATAACGAGTTTCGGCGTTGTGAGCGTACCGCTGAAATGCGAACCCGAACTGATATAAACGCTGCGACTGGCGCTGAGTGCACCGCTGACCCGTCCGCTGATCCACGCCTCTCCCACCGCGATCTCCCGCGCCTGTACCTGCCCCTGTTCTCCGACAATGAGGGATCCCGGTGTAATCAAGCGCTCGCTGCGCAACGTGCCTTCTACCCGCATATCGCATTCAATATCAAAAGTCCCGTCTAAAACGGCACCCGCACCAATCACCGTATCGCGCTCCCCCGGAGCCACAACTTTCTTCTTTTTTATAGCCATAATCTATAGCGCGCGGGATCGCAAAAACGCCCGCCCTCCTTCAGTGCATAATAGAGTCCTTCTTGGGCCGAAGCGCCGCTGCGACCCGACAGGGCAATGTTCTGCCCCTTGAGCACGTATTCGCCTTCTGCTACCATCAAATAACTGTTATAACCGTAATAAGTCTCTATGCCATTGCCGTGATCAATGACCAACATCTGCCCCAAACGCTCGTCATAACCGGCGCGGCGCACCCGACCACTAGCGCCAGCACAAACCGGCGTCCCCTCAGCGGCGACAATCACAACGGCCGGGAAACGCTCGCTGAAAGTGCGAGCTATCGGCCCTGCTAACGGCCAAGCCGTCGGCACCGACTCGACATAGCCCCAGTGCAGACGCCGCAAAGAAGATATATCGGGATCGGCAGAACCCGCGTTGCCCTGTAAGCTTTCCCCTTCACCCGAACCACCTAATATGGCGCGCAATTGATCGTTGCTGCGCTGTAGGCGAGTGAGCACCTGTTCCAATTGGTCGACCTGGTCGACTTCGGCTTCTAACAGCGATTTCTCTCGCTGCAAACGCAAAACGACCTCCTCGAGGTCGCGCGCCTGCGAATAACCGTAGAGCCCCACGCTGAGCAGCACAGTAAAACCTACGCCGCAGAACCCCAAAAACCACAGGACGATGCGCGGAACCTTAAACTCGTGCGTATTGCCGCCCTCTTCGGGGATGATAAGCAGGGTGAGATGTTTTCTGAACATAAATAAGAACCGCTTAGGCCTCCAAGTCGAGCAGTGTGCCGAGCATCTCGTCCTGGGTCTGGACAGCGCGGACATTGGCACTAAAGGCCTGCGCCGAGTCGATCTGCGTCACGCTTTCGCGCACGGCATCGCTGATCCCACCGATCTCTGTGAGCGAAACCACACCACCCGATTGCTCTTGACCCTGCACGCGCAAACGCGCAGCACGCTCTTCAGGCGTCGTCGTATTCGCCGTATTATGTGCCGAAGCCCGCAGGCGCTGCTCTTGGTGTAGCAGTCCGGAGGCGCTGTTGTTCAGGCCTTGTATCATAGTGGTATTCCTAGTATCGGACCCAGGAAAAAATACATTAACCGCCGCTGCCGAGCAAGACGCTCAAGGCAATCCCTGGCGATCCAGTTCGTTGTGCACCAGCGCAATGCACTGCGAGGCAAAGAGCATCTTCGGCCCCACGCTCAGTGCCTGTGCCCCTAAGCGCTGAAGAAATTTATCCGCCTTTTTGGGCATGGAAAGATGGTCCGAAAATACAAAGGTCGCATCGGGGCCGAAGGTCGTTTCGCGAATGTCCTGCGCCCGCCGCTGCAAGTGATAAAGGTCGCCCGTCTCGCTCTTATGCCGCACGAGCGCCTCAAAACTGCGCTTGGCGACAAAGACACCGGGGCGCGCCTCAACCTCTTGCTCTAAGTGCAAATGACGTCCAGCGGTTAGGGCTTCTTGCAGTACTCCACCGAGGGCCCGTTCGTCAAAACCGTCTAACGAACCCAACCCTTCACTTTCTATACGCACGGTCTTGGGCGGTGCGGCCGGTCCGTCAAAAACCATATGCACGCGCACATCGTCGCGAATATGCAGCGAGTAAAAGAGTGCATTGGCAATGCAGTGGGTAACAATTTCCAGATGACCAGCCCCCGGCAAGTCGTCGAGCGAAAAATCGGGGGTCGACGGCCCCTTGCGGGCGCGCAAAATAAATTCTCTCATAGTTTTAACTTAGTATAAACTCGCAACGCATCCGTATCTTAGTTGCGGCATTCAGTCTCGTTATATCAGTACCTTATGCTGTGGCATTCAGTAGTGTTATATCAGCACCTATAATCAATCGTCTATAATATAACGCACGCACTCATGCGCGCCCCGTCTTATATAAGTAGTTTGGACGGCATAGGCCCAAAACGTATATTAAAAAAATGCGAAAATACCCCCACTATGCGATCGCGTTGGCCCTGGCCACGCTCATTTCTGCCCCGCTCTCTGCCGAGCGCCTCTCTATTAAACCAGCCGACATACGGGACACCTGGTCCTATCCGTCGGGTGCCCTTATCATAAATGACCGCACCTTACAACCCGTGAGTTTGCGCAAGGCTATCAATCCACTGACCGCCGCCACCGTGCGCGGCGTCGGCGCCGCCCAAGCCCAAGCCACCAATACCATCGACGGCAGCCGCCAGACAGGCTGGAGCCCGTCTTCATCGGACCCGGAATCGTGGTGGATCGAGATAGATTTGGGCCAAGTGCTACCGACGCAGAGTTTGCATCTCTATTTTGACCAAAGCCAAAGCCCTCTGGCCTTTTTTACCGTTTCCCTTTCCAAGGGAGAGCGCTTTATCAACAGCGCCAATGTCGTCGTCGATGGCACCCTACTCTACAGTCGCAGCGAGCGTTTCGCTTTTAACGATGCATACGATTTAGAGCTGGAGCTCGACGATGAATTAGTGCGCATTGTGCGCATCGAGGCCGATCGCGCGCCCGAGGGCTTGCCGCGCCTCTTGGAAATTGAAATGGAGGCCTTCGGCGACAATATCGCCCTCGATTTGATAAACAAGGGTGGCAGCGTCGACGTAGAAGCTTCTATCGTCGCGCTTGCCGGCTCGCCCGCCGTCATGTTCGATGGCGATCTTTCGACGATGTGGCGCGTCAACCCGCTGGCCAAGGGATCCAGCGGTGGCAGTGAGACCTTTGGCGACTATCGCGTAGATCTCGGTGCGACCTATCGCATAGATTCCGTCTGGTTCCTGGGCGAGCCATTGGGCGTACCGCCGCGCCTGCGCCACTTCTACGCCAATTTCCTCTCCTACAAAATCCTCTATTCCGACGGTTCGTTAGCGCCGGACGGTTCGTTGGCTTGGGACGAAGTAGTCGCCATTCCTTCCGACCAGAAAAACCTGTTCGACAAGCGCAACTTTAGGCACGAATTTGCCCCCATTCTCGCCCGCTACCTGCGCCTATTTTACCCGACGAGCGAGAGCGGCAATATCATCGGCGGCGGCCTCAGCGCCAGCAGTGTACGCCTAGATGGTTTGGGGTTAGTTAGCGAATTCCAGGCCTACGGCGAGGGAGCACCTGCCCGTGTCGTCTTGCACTCACCCGTCATCGACTTAGGTGCCAATTGGAATATCACCACACTCGACTGGCAGGCGGCGATCCCCTCTGGGGCGCGTTTGCTCGTGCGCAGTCGTAGCGGCGACCAAGTCGTCGAAGAAAATCACTATTTTGATAAAAATGGCAAAGAAGTCACTCAGAAGCGCTACGAAAAACTGATCGTCTCTTTCCGCGGCCCGATAGAGACCAACCTGCAACCCGGCGACGGCTGGAGCCCCTGGAGTGAAGCCTATTCTACGACGGGCAGTCTCTTTCGTTCGCCTTCGCCCAGACGCTATTTTCAGCTTGAGCTCGAATTGCTCTCCGACGAACCGCAAGCCAGTGTCTCGCTGTCCGAGCTAGGCGTTGAGTACTCGCGCCCGCTGGCCAGCACGGCCATTGGCGAGGTGCAACCAACGCTCGTCGAAGCCGGCCAAAAGACGACCTTCACCTATTATCTGCAGCCGCAGATGCAAAATACCAGCCAGGGTTTTCAACGCATCTTGCTCGAAGCCTCTATACCCCTGCATTTTGCCGAGTTGCGCCGCGACGGCGACGTTGCCAATACGGAAGTCGAAGAAACGGAAAATGGCTTTCGCCTGCATCTCGATCAGAACATCCGCAGCGACGCCCTAATCGAAGTAGACTTTGAGGCCACCGTCTTTCAAAATCACACGCGTTTTCGCACCTTTTTAGAACGCGATGCCAGCGGCGAAACGACGCGCCAACAGGTAGATCCGGGGGATGCGATTAATAGCATAGAAGGCACGGGCGATTCCGTAACGCTGCCTATAGACGCCGCCTTATTCTCTGGCCTCCGCGTACCCGCAGCCTTCACGCCCAATGGCGACGGCATCAACGATGCGCTATCCATCGAATTTGACGTGCTGAAAATTCTCGACCCGCGCCCCATCGAAGCCACGATCTACGATTTACAGGGCCGTTCGGTGCGCTCACTGCGCCAAGAACTGGGCCTGGCCGGTCACTACCAGCTCTTTTGGGATGGTCGCAACGACAGCGGTGCGCTGCTATCACCGGGCCTCTACCTGCTGCGCCTGCGCGTGGAGGGCGATTCTACGACGCGCACGATCGCGCGCGCCGTGGCCATTAGTTATTGAGTTTTTATAGCAGTAACTGCTACAGAGGTTGATGGACAATTCATCAATGGGTTCGCAACTAGCTATCCCCCGACTTCGCCCCGATGCTTCTCCGCCGCGGCCCGCACTTCTTCTGTATCCCAGCGCTGCAATTTCTCGTAGTGTCCAGCGGCGGCCTCGGCGCGAAAGGTCGGGTTCGACGCTGCGCTATAGCAGCAGATCAGCGCCCAGCGCGAGTGCTCGCTTTCGTTGGGATCGGATCGATGCAATAAATTGCTGTGAAAAAAGAGTAGCGTACCGGGTTCCATTTCGCAGTAGACCGTCTCCATATTTTTGCGAACTTCTTCAACCCGCTCCATATCGGCGCCCGTCTGGTCGCCCGTTTTTCCGTGTTCCAAGCGCCCCAGCTTATGCGAACCTTTTAATACCTGCAAACACCCGTTCTCGCGGTTGGCCCGATCTACGGAAATCATACAAGAAGCCATATCAGAATAGAGGAAATTGGCGTACCAATAGCCGTAATCCTGATGCCATTCCCACGCGCCGCCCACCCTGGGTTCCTTGAGCATCATCTTGTGGTGGTAATGGTAAATTTCGCCGCCGACCAACTGCTCCATCGGCTCGACGATAGCCCGATGCCGCACATAGGCACTGTAGACGCTCGGCGCCAAATCGTAGCGCAGCGACAGACGGCTGACCTTGCCCGCACTATCTAGCCGATCGTTGGCATTTTCCATCAGCACCCGATCCGCGCGCGCAATCTCCAGCATCTTGTCCATGTCCGCGCGCGCAAAATATTCAGGCAAGATCAGAAAGCCGTCGCGCTCATACGCCGCGACCTGCTCTTCGCTCAATGTATAGTTGTCCATACTTGCTCCCCTTGATAGTCCATTTGCAATAGTCTAAACTGATGGCGACATAAAACAGCGACCTGTGTAAACGCTGCGATAATTTCACAAGAACTTCCCAGGTATACCATTTTGTCCATACAATTTTACGTAGACCCAGCGACCGATTCAAATGAGCTCGAATACATGCCCGGCACGCGCGGCATCGCCCGCCACCACGACCCGCGCGACAATGTATGGCAAATAGAGGATAACGGCGAACGCGCGGCACGGGCCGAACGACCGTGGGAGGATTAGTCCTATGCACATGCTATACGCCTTCGACGGCAGCGACGAGAATCTACCGGGAAATATTACCATCGACGACGACGGCTTTGGCGATGGCGCAGCCAGCGGACTGCTGACACAGCCACTCGTGCTCGATGAATCGACCCCCGCAGCACTGGCGGTATTCGCGACCGGAGCCGCTTCCCTGCAGCTCACACTCTACCGCCCCGGCAGCGAGACCACCGTGGGCGCCCTGCAGGCCGATGACGCGCTATCGCTCCACTCTGCCGAGCGCGACTACGGCGATTTTATAGACGCGCGCCGCCGCCTCTTGTTGCCCCCAGGGCTCGTCCATCTGATCATCCGCATCGATCCGATGCTCACTACGCAGGGCAACCGCAATTTCGACTTTTCGCAGCTGCGCTCGCTTCGCTTCGACTTCAATGCCACACCCGAAACACCCGTCTATATCCGCTCTTTGCGCCTCTGCGACGAGAGCGAGACGGTCGCCCCACCCACCGTACCACAGCCCGGCGACAGCATCTTTTATATGCAGCACCAAGATATCGCCTGTTACAGCTATGAATTACAAAGCGCACACGCACCGGCCGGGATTGCTGCAGCAGAAAAAGAGCTACGCGGAGAAATACAAACATTAGAGCGCCATATACGCATCGCCCAACTCGGCGGCAAACAAACGCTCTACGCCGAAGCGGCCTTAGTCTGCGCCGAAATCGCACTCGACGTGCGCGCCCTCTACCCGTGGACCAATCACAGAGAGCAGCGGCTCACAGACCTCAACGACGCCCTACAGCTCATCACCCCACACAGCCGCGATCTCGATCTCTGTGCACGCGGCATTCTGCACGAGGACGACGAAGATGACTCCAATATCCCCGTGCCCAAAGTCCCCAATTTCCCCGACTACCAAAGCCTGCGCCGCCAGGGCCATGCCTTTGTAGACAGCGACAACCGCCCCGTCCTGCTCTATGCCATGAACTATCACAACGACGGCCCGCTCTGTCGTTTCTTCGCCCCAGCCGACCACCGCGTCGAGTCGTATGCCGTCGGTGGCGGCTCGCGCTACGATATCGAATGGTCTCCCGTCTACCGCGCCTTTCACCAACATCCCGATGCGCGGCGCGTCGGTTATCGCGGCTGGTGCGGGCATCTAATCAAGGACCAGTGGGCCATGGGGGGCCGTAAGGAAAACGTGCTTATCTGTTTAGAGAGCGAAGATATGCGCCGCGCGATAAGCCAGTACAATCGCCAGCACCAACACGAGTGGCGCCACAATTCGCACCTGCTCTACAATATCCTCGCCTACGAGCTGATGTATATCTGCTACTGCGACCAATCGACTGCTCTCTACCGCCAGTGGCTACAAAAAAAATACGCGGATATCACTGCGCTCAACGACTGCTGGCAGACGCACTATACCACCTTTGACCGCGTCGTTTTGCCCCAGGCCCCCGACGGCGTACCACCCGCAGAGTTATCGCGCGGCACCTGGTACGACTGGACTTTGTTCAACACCCGCCGCTTCACCGATATCCTGCTATGGGCGCGCGATGATATCCGCGACTTGGCGCCAACGCTGGCGCTCTGCTCTGGCGGCACCCATTCCATGACCTCGCCCAATAATGGCAATACGGGCATCGACGAAGAACTGATCATCAACGAAGTAGACGATGTCATTTTGCACGAGGGCGGCGATCTGCTCTCCCTCGATTTACTGCGCGCTCTGTCCGATGCGCCCAAACCCGTCGTCGACCCCGAACACGGCGGATCGGCCTGGGGCATATTCCAGAACTTTCTGCACGGTAAATCGACCATCGCTAAATTCTGGTGGCCCAAACAGCCCTCGCGCCAGTTTCCCCATATGACCCTAAGCGCCCCTATGCAGGGCCTCGTGCCCTTAGCCGAGGTAGAGGAACACTTTCGCGCGGCACTCGACGTACGCCGCCTGAGCAACGAAATATCTCTGTTCTGGGACCAACGAAACGAAATAGCCCTACTCTATTCCAAAACCAATATCCTACAAGTGCCCTACGACCTGCTCAAGGCACACCATACGCCCTATCTACAGGCGCTGCGCCACGCCTACGACGGCGCCCGCCACCTCGATGCGCCCATCACTTTTGTCTCCGAACGCCAGCTCCTAGAGGAAAAAAAGACACCCAAGATCCTCGTCCTGCCCGCCTGCCGCTACCTGCCCGAACCCGTCTTTGCCGCCCTCGACAAGTACCTGCGCCAGGGCGGTACCCTCGTGCTCTTGCCCGCAGGCCCACAGGCCGACGAATACGCCCGCCCGCAGGACTATCTCACGCGCTGGGGCCTGCACATACGCTCCACGCACCTGCCGTCGATAGAAGGCCGCGGTCCAGCCCAACAAGGCTACGACCAGAGCCTAGCCCATGAAATCCACATCGGCCCCGGTCATCTACAAACCTCCACCCACGCCGATCCAATATTCTTCCCCAACCCACTCAATGCCTCGACCCACGGCCTCTTCGAGGAAATCGAAGCCAACGGCGCCGACGTGCTCGCGGCAACAGACGAACACCCCCTACTCCTACGCCAGCCCATAGGCGACGGCTCCCTCTACTACTTTTGCGGCACGCCGTCTTTGGACACCTATCGCCACTTTATGGATACCTTAATGGACCTATCGGACATCTACCGCCCCCTGCGCCTCAGCTCCCCAGACGGCAGCCGCCTACCCGGCGTGGAAGCCCGCCTAGTCCACACGCAATACTACGACCTAGTTTACCTAGCCAACGAAACAGAGCACGACATCGAATTCACCCTAACAACACAGCGCCGCTACAGCAAAATCCGCGAACTGCGCTCCCTATCCTACTGGAACGCCCCCACCGGCACCCTAAAATCCCAACGCACCCTACTCTTCAAACTAATGACAGACCCCACAGAACAAGCCCACACCCCATCCCCCTCTCCCTACCCCTATCAAGGCCTCTAACCTTTTCCAACTCCCATGCCAACGGGTTTCTTCATCCCTCTCCACCCTCCATGCTATCGGCCTACTCCCCACTTTATAGGCGGCGGTGGGGTGCTGCACAAAAGGAGGAGTGATGTCTGAGGCCCACCGGGCCGAGTTTCACTCCTCCTTTTGTGCAGTACCCCGCCGCGCGCCCCCCACTACCATTTGGCCCAACCTCCTCCACCCATTATTTTCCCCTAATCACAAACCATCACACAACAGCACTACAACCGGCAAATAAAAAATGACTGACAGTAAAATAACCCGCTACGAAGACGTAAAAATAGACGACCTACCCCGCGACCTGCGCTTCCGCCCCAGCACGACAAAAAACCCACAAGCCCTCACCCCCCAACAAATCGAATCCTACAATAGCGACGGTTATATAAAAGATATCCGCACCTTCTCGCCGACAGAGATCGCCGCCATACGCAGCTACTTCGACGAACTGCTCGCACGCGTGCTCGCCGAAGGAGGCAACTCCTACTCCATCGCCACCGCCCACACGCAGCACAGTCGCGTCTGGGACCTGCTCAACGAGCCGCGTATCGTCGCTTATGTGCAAGACATACTCGGTCCCGACATCATCGGCTGGGGCTCGCACTTTTTCTGCAAGATGCCAAAAGACGGCAAGACCGTATCCTGGCACCAAGACGCTTCCTATTGGCCCATGTCTCCCTCCAAAACCGTCACCGTTTGGCTGGCCATTGATGATGCCGACATCGAAAATGCCTGTATGCGCTTTGTCCCCGGCAGCCATCACCACGGACACTTAACTTACCACCTGAGCGAAGAAGACGAGAACAACGTGCTCTTTCAGACCGTGCCCAATGCCGGACAATACGGCGATCCCATCGACGTCGAGCTCCAAGCGGGTGAAATGTCCATGCATTCCGATCTCTTGCTGCACGGCTCCAACGCCAACGAATCAGAGCGCCGGCGCTGCGGTCTCACGTTGCGCTACTGCGCCGCCGATGTGCGCGCCATGCAAGGCTGGCATCTAAAAGGAGTCCTCGTCGCTGGACAGGACGTAGATGGACACTGGGGCAATCCGGCACGACCCGAAAAAGACTAACCAGCTATGAGCGATACCCTGCTTACCCTAGACCATCCGATCGCCACTCATCGGCCCCTGACAGGAGCCAAAGGCGCCGCATTGGCGAAGATGATGCAAACAGGTCTACCCGTGCCCAACGGTTTCGTCATATCCACCGAAGTATTCAAGCTCATTATTGATAAACTGCCTGCTGACACACTCAAAAATATCGACACGGCCCCTGCGCAAACCCAACGGCACGCCAGCACCACCCTCTGCCAAGCGATCAAAGACAGCGCGTTACCCACTGCCATCGCCAGTGAAATTCGCAACGCCTATGCCCATTTGGCGACGACAGCCATTTCCGTGCGCTCCTCTTCAACGGCCGAAGATTTAGCCCATGCCAGTTTCGCCGGTCAGTACGATTCCTTTCTCAATATCACCTCTATAGACGAACTCTTCGTTGCGATAAAAAAGGTCTGGGCCTCGCTCTTTTCACCTCACGCTATCAACTATCGCCAGCGCCACGGCATGGCCCCCACCCAGGCGCATATGGCAGTCGTAGTCCAGCGCCAACTCGCACCCGCAGCAGCCGGCGTGCTCTTCACACGCGACCCACAGAGTGGCGCTAAACACTATCTCGTATCGGCGGCCCTGGGCTTGGGCGAAGGCGTCGTATCCGGCAGTGCGCCAACGGATCACTTCACACTCGACCCGCGCAGCGGACAATTGCTCACTTCCGACATTGCAAATAAACACAGCCAAGTCGTAGCTGCCGTTGCAGGGGGCATAGAGACCGTTGCAACCGAGACGGACAAAAAAGACTTACCTGCATTAGACGCCGACCAGCTCAAGGAATTATCCGCGTATGGAAGGCAGATCGAAAGGATTTTCTCCGCCCCTCAGGACATCGAATTTGCCATCGAACAAGGTGAAATTCGCATTTTACAAGCGCGTCCCATTACGACTTTAGCCGACGTAGAAGAGCCAGATCAAAACTGGACAAACGAGCTCGACACGCGCTACTGCTGGACGCACCGGAGAGGGCCTTTCTATCGTCTGGAACAAGACTTTATGGTCGAGTATATGCGCCATGCACGCGACTGCTACGAGGAAGTTGGCTCCAGTATGTCCGCCAACCACATCGCGCATTTTAGCAACGGGCATATGTATACGCGCGTGCCTCAAACCGATACAACTACGTTGGAAAAACGTCACGCACGCCAAACAAAACGCGTTGACGACTGTTTCGCACGCGGCACCACTTATTTTGAGGACACCCTGCGCGGCATTATAGAGAAGCGCCTGCAAGGGCTAAAAAAACAGCGGCGATCCAGCGTTCATTTTATCGACCTCGTCGCCTACTTGAAAGCCTGCATGGAAACGCAGGGCTACGTCGCGGGCAATCTGCACTGGTCTATGGGCCGTCCCAAACCTCTACCAAGCTGGCATGAGGAATATCACGAGTTGAGTGGCCGCCCCGCCCACGAAGCCAATACGTATTTGCAGGCAATCGACAACCGCATGACGCGCCTGATCGCCCACCTGCGCGAACTCGCGCGCCTAGTCCAAAGCGATTCGGCGCTGAGCACGCTATTTGCAGAGAGAGAGTTCTCCTCTTTGTCCACGATGCAAAACAATGCGCAGACAGATCACTTCCACGCCCACTTCGAGAAGATGCTCGCCACTTACGGCCTGCGCAGCGGCCGTGGCTACGGCTCTAGCAGCGGTTTTAAAACACCGACCTGGAATATGGAGCCCGCCCTAGCGCTCGACATTATAGCCTCCTATGCCGAACAAGACCTCGACCAACTCGACCAGCTCGAAAAAGAAGCGCGCAAAGAACGCATCAATGCCACGCGGCGCATGCGGAGCCAGCTAAAAAAAGACCCGGAAAAACTCAAGTGCTTCAACGACGGTCTGCTGCGCGCTACGCTGCACGTGCGCTTCTTAGAAGATCACAACTACTATATGGAGCAGTGCACGGGCGGCACAGCACGCGAAGCGATCTTTGCAGTCGGCCGCGAAATGGTGCGCCAAAACCTAATTGAACACGCCGATGACGCCCTGCATTTTTCCATCGCCGAACTCAACGCGCTCGCCCAGAGCGGGGAAATAATCGACCAACGCCCACTCGTGAGAGCGCGCGGCGAAGAATGGGTGCGCAGAAAAAAAATGCAGCCACCCCCAACGCTGGGCGCGGCACCAGAAAAAAAAGAACAACAAAACGAAGAGCAGGCAGCGCGCGGTTTGCAGGGCGATAGACTCATTGGTGTCAGCGCCGCCAGTGGCCGCGCCAGCGGTCGCGCCGTCCTCGTACACGCGGACCAAGAACGGCCATCAGTACATCCGGGCGACATACTCGTCGCCGCCAATGTCGGGCCCGAGTGGACCCCCGCTTTCGCCCTTCTCGGCGGCCTCGTACTCGACGAAGGTTCGCTGTCCCAACACGCGGCCATCGTCGCCCGTGAATACCGTATTCCCTCCGTAATGCAGACCCGAGATGCAACACAGGCGATACGAGATGGACAAAACATTATAGTAGATGGCAACGACGGCATCGTGGAACTGGCCCCTCCCGATAGCGGACTGCAATAATATCGTGCACGCACTTAGAAGAAAGGCAACTTAATGGCACGAGATTTTCACAGCAGAGAAGGAGTCGACGAATGGCTCGACAGCCTCGATGAACGCTGGCCTCAGCGCAACCAATTAACACAGCACATAGCCGAACAAGTTGGCAAACTTCCCTTTGCCAAACCCGAAGTTATCGAATTGTGCTGTGGCGGCGGCCGCCTCGCAGAGAAATTACTCAGCACCCTACCGGCACTCATCTATAGCGGCGTCGATTTTTCTGCGGCCCTGCTCGACAGTGCGCGCATCGCGCTAGCGGCCCATACTCAACGCATTACCCTCTTACAAACAGATCTCAACGAAGACAGCTGGCTCACCCAAGTTAAGGTACCGGCTCACGCCATCTTCTCCATGCAGTCGCTACACGACCTCGGCGACGAGCCCCAGGTCGAACGCATTTATGCCAAGAGCCTGCCCTTGCTGCATCCCGGTGGTTTCCTGCTCAATGCAGACTTCCACCACAATCCCGACGACCCGCGTCCTGGGCGCCTAAGCACAGAACGCCATATACAGCTACTAAAAAAGCACGGTTACCAACGCGTTGAGACCACGCTGATAACCGATGGTTTTTCCTGCTCTATTGGTTTTGCCTGAAGTCAGGGCACAGGGCTGCGCGCTTCCATAAAATCGATCTGCCTGCGCACAGTTTCTGCTCGCTCCGGATCTAGGTGAACCGCCTCTTCAAAAGAAGATTGCGCCTCTTCGTAGCGAGCAAAATGCATATACAGCATACCACGAGTAAAGTGGAATTCGGCATTTTTCGGATCGAGTTCGACGAGTCGCTCGTAGATAGCAAGTGCCGAGCTAAAGTTCTGCGCCTGGTGGTGAGCCGGCCCCAGTTGAGATAAATCGGCGGCGGTCCAGCGCTCAAAGTCCATCCCGCGCTCGACCTCGGCGACGAGATCCAGTCTGCCCTCGAGCAGACCTGCGACGATCAAATAACGCGCCGCCAGCGAAAAGCGCGGATCCAACTTCCACGCATTCTCCAGCAACTTAACAGCAGCAGCCCCCCTACCGCTATTTATATAGAGCCCTGCGAGATCTATCTGGATAGGCTGTTTAGTGGGGCTCAGCTCGATTGCTTTTAATAAGCACTTTTCTTCCTCAGCAATAAACGAAGCATCAAGGAAACGAGCCTCGCGCAATAAATACGCCGCGACCATCAGGTGTTTCACGTTTTTGTTAGGGCCCTCTATCTCCTTGCGCAATTCTCTCAATGCGAAGAGCACAAAATCCTTTTTCTGTTCCACGTCGATATGAGCAGCTTCAACGACCACGATCGCCACCCGAGCGAGTTCCCCACGCGTTTCGCTATCGCCGAAACTCTCATATGCAAGCACCCGAGCAAAAGCATCCTCCACTTCGCTCACAGAAAGTTCTCCACTCTGCTCAAAACGATCACTTATTTGCAAGGCGTCACGGAGAGTCAGTATTTGCTGAAGCGGTCTTATACTCGTCCAGTATAGCGAGATGACAACAAATGCTAAAGCAGCGGCTATAAGAATTGAAGGCTTATTTGCTGTCGAAGCGGCTACATCGACCCGTGATCCACTATAGGCGAATTCGACATAAGCGAGTAGGGCAAAGAAGGGCAGATACGTGTGCAGCGTGTCGTAGGAAAAGAGACCCTGCGCGACATAGCTAATAAAAAAGCCAGCCAACGACAAAGCCACCCAAGGCGAGAACCGTTCATCGCGCGCCCCCCTCCAGAGCATTAAGAATATGGCGACTAGGAGCGCCCCATATACCGAAGTACCCACAAGGCCCGCATCGAGTAATAAGCGCAGCACCGTATTATGCGGCCGGTCATACCACGGCTCTTTTTTTGCAAAGAAGGCCGGATCGTAATACTCCTGGAAGACCAGGTAAAAGCTCTCCTGTCCCCAGCCGAGCAAAGGGCGCTCGCGAACCCCATTCCACGCCATCTGCCAGACCATCAAACGCGTGCCGACTGTCGCATATGGCGAATAGACATCCACCATCGACTCGTAATTAGTGAGGCGATTGAGGGCATAATTACCCCGCACTAAATCCGTAGCCCTGATTTGCCATAGAAGGAGCGGTGCGAATGCGAGCAACACGAGTGTTCCAACAAACCACCGCCGCCCTTTGCTATGTGGAAAAAAGCGCGGAAACAGGATAGCTACCATTGCACACAACAGCGCAATGGCGATAAAGAGCGCAACAAAGACGGCGCGGGTCGCCGTAAAATAGATGACCAATAGCTCGGCAAAAACCACAATCGACAAGGCGGCAACGCATTTCCGCCGATGCCAGTACGTGCGCATCAACAAGAGTGGCAACCAGAGATGCAGCAAGATATACGGAGCTAAAATGACCGTATTGCCCGTTATCGATTCGACGCGTAAACTGCTGCCCGGCACAAACAGCATAATTCCAGCCCGCTCGAATAGGGCGTGGATAGTGACCAATGCGCTAGCCGACAACAT
>JBLHGI010000035.1:0-27466 GCA_047616505.1 Planctomycetota bacterium | reverse complement strand
CGAACTCCTACAAATAGAGGACTCCTAAAAACCCTCTCCTCTAGTTCGTTTACTCTGTATTTATAGGGATACTACTGACCTCAACTAGCTCGTTCTACTGCTCTTGCTCATCAACCCAGCCGCCACATCACCCACTATTCACTAGAACTCTTTCAAGCTCGACGTGCAAAACGCTTGCCCGGGTATTGATCGGCTAATCCCTCTAGCTCCAATTGCAAAAGAGTGCCCAGCATCTGTGCTGCTGCCATGGAACCGCTGCGTGCCAACTCGTCGACGTGCAGCGGTTCGCGCCCTAAGAGTTGGTAGACTTGTCCTGCAAGACCAGAGGGCGATGCCGCTGACGGCGCTAGCCTCTCGTGCAACCACGGTGTCAATTCTTCGAGAATATCTTCGACGTTTTCGACGAGTTTTGCCCCATCTTTGATCAAGGCATGGCAGCCACTACTACCGCCACGACGGATATCGCCGGGCACGGCAAAAACCTCGCGGCCCTGTTCATTAGCGCAGCGCGCTGTTATCAAAGCACCACTGCGCTGCGCCGCCTCTACGACAATCACACCGCGCGACAGACCGCTAATTATTCGATTGCGCCGTGGGAAAGACCCCCGATCGGGTGTTGCCCCCATGGGCTGTTCCGATACGACGGCACCGGTCTCGACGATGCGCCGATAGAGGGCTGCGTGTGATCGCGGATATATCTGGTCGACACCACAGCCCAGGACCGCCACCGTATCTCCTCCGGCCGCCAAAGCCCCGGCATGGGCCGCCGCATCTATTCCCAACGCCATGCCGCTGACCACGCATACACCGGCGCGCGACAGTGAAAAAGCCAGTTCGCGCGCTACCTGTTGCCCGTAGGGTGAAGCTCGGCGCGTACCGACAATACCTATGGCAGGGCGGCGCCATTCGACCTGCCCCAAGGTAAAGAGCACCGGCGGGGGATCGTGAATATGGCGCAGTGTATCGGGATAATCCACATCGTCCAATCCCAATGCATTGCCTCCCAGAGCGCGCACGCGCCACCACTGCTGTTGAGCCCATTGGTACTCTGCCGCTCCAGGCTGTGCAATCCCCCTCCTGCCAATGCCTTCGGCCCACTCGTCAGCGGATGCCGCCAGCGCAGCGACAGCCGAACCAAAGCGCTGCAATAGGCGCTGTTGGGCCACTGGACCAAGCCCCCTAGTTCGAGCAAGCGCTAGCCAGGCCAGCGTTTCTTTGCCTTCTTCCGCCGTCATAGCTTAGTGAATTTCTCCTGTAATTTGCGTTCGATTGAAGCCGGTACAAACTGACTCACATCACCGCCCAACTGTGCAACCTGACGCACGACAGATGAACTCAGATACATATAGTCAACGCGCGTCATTAGAAAGATCGTATCGAATTCGGGCCATAGCGAGCGATTGGTCAGTGCCATAGAAAACTCGTGTTCAAAGTCGGTCACAGCGCGCAAGCCGCGCACTGCGGTGCGTATATCATGACGGCGGGCATAGTCGACCGTCAATCCATCGTTATAATCGACAGAGACTTGAGGCCATGCGCTCGTCACTTCCGTTACCATATCGATACTCTCCTGCAACGAGAATAGCGATGTCTTCTGGGGATTAATCGAAATGAGCACCGTAACGCGCTCAAATATGTCGAGGGCCCGTTCTAATATATTGAGATGGCCATTGGTAATCGGATCAAAACTACCTGGATAGATAGCGGTCTTCATAACTCAGCTCCTCACTGCGCGCCGACCACGACGTCAATAGCAACGGACAGACGCGCCTCAGCACTGCTATATCCATCTGCCTGCACGGGATTAAGAATGAGCTCACCCAACGCTGCCGTCTCTTCGACAGCGCGCAGCTTGCCCAAGAAGGTCGCAATTTGCAGATACGAGCCCGTGCCCACGAGTTTGCGGCGCTGGCGCATCTGCTCGCTTTTCAACGCAGTCGCCGTCGGCTCACTAAAAGCAATAGCGTCGATCCCACACTGATCAGCCCAGTGTTCCACTTTGCGAAAAAGACGGCGCGCCTGCTCAGAGGATAGCGTCGCCAATTCCCCCCCCTCCAGCTCTAACAATCGGCCCGAGATTACAAAATACAGGTGTCCTCCCGCCTCGGGCCACGACGCTGACGACACACCCACCAACCTCTCCTGCAAAGCCCGTTCTAGTTGGCGCAATGCGACCCTATTAGCAACCGAGCCAGAGAGTTCGAACTCGCCGATCCCGCTACAGGAGAGCAAACCCAACTCGACATCACCGGGAATCAGGTTTTTTATTTTTATCGCCGTTTGACAGGCCGTAGTATAGCGAGCGCTATCACCCGCGGGCGCGATATGTTCTGCAGGTGCAGCTGCGGCAACGGCCACATCACCGCCTCCAATCGGCGGCAACACGAGCATCGGCGCAGCCATATCCTCCGCCAATACCCCATTCTCCGGCTCCGCTACGGCCTCCGTATTTTTCTGCTCCTGCGCTGTAGAAGTGGCAATGGTGGGCAGCATAATCGCTGCCGCTGCGGCCTGTGCTGGTGGGCGCCCTTGCTCAGAGACCACGGGCGGCAGCAGCCCCTCCTCACTTCCAACGGCAACGACCTCATCCGCAGACAACCCCACCTGCTCCATACTGGACCACAAATCGGCAAAAGGGACGAAATACAGCGCGGATAGCGCCACCGCTATCCCCAGCCCCACACTCAACCACACCGCAGACAGATCGGCGAAGAAACGGTCCAAGAAACTGCGGTGGCCATAGATTAATTCTACTCGTATCAAGAAGCCAACCCCCGTTGCGCCAAACCGACGGCCACGGCATATGCCGAACGCTGGCTCGGTCCCACTTCGTCTGAGAGATGCTCTTCATCAACCGCTGCCAATGGGTCTAACACCGACATTTCACATCCCAACTCTGTGGCTAACTTCGCGCTCCACCCATCTACGTCTGGGCCGGCACACCACACGCGGTCAATCCCTCCCTCCGCTTCTTGCGATAAGTTTTGCGCAGCAGTAATCACAATTTCATCTGCACTGTCCTCGCCCCCCCACGAATCGACGGCGACCTCTAGCGGTTCTCCATTTTCGACCAGCAACATATGCGATTCGCTCTGCCCCATATAGACGAGCAGTTCGCACTCAACCGATGGCAACAAGGCGCCACACTCACCGGCATTATAGAGGGCAAAAGAAGCGACATCTACATCGATTTCTCCCATGCCTGCCTCTTCGCCTAGAGCGAGATAACAATCGAGTGCGCTATGGCGAGCGGCCACCAACACGCCCCACTCCGAAGCCAACAGGCAATCAATACTGAATTCTTCTCCATCCCCTTCGAAAAACTGTTCTGCCTCCCAGTGCATATGCTCGCGCATTGCTTTATCACCGCCCGGCACCATGAGGCTGCGCTTGAGTAATACTAAGCTGCGATCGAGCGAGAAACAGGTATGGGCGAAATCGATCTCGTATTCATCGCCGACTTTGGCCAAGGCGGCGGCCAGGGCGCTGCGCGACTGCTCGTCGTTGAGCACGCCGGGATTAACCGCGCTAGGCAGTCGACATTCGACCAGTGTCAGCGGCTCTACTCCGTGCCGATTTTGGCGCAGCGATGCCAACCAAGCGCGATCACCCGCCATGTATATCCCCGTAGCGCTTTTCGCCTTAAATCCGAACAAGAGACCGTATCTCCATACCAGTGACGTTTATCAATGACATATTACTCAACGCGCAAAAAAGGTTTCATTTTATCTAGCGTTGCCACGCCAATCCCACGTACCTGCAGCAGGTCCTCGGGCGCCGCAAAAGCCCCCTGCTGCTGGCGATAGTCGACAATGCGCGCAGCGGTCTTTGGCCCTATCGACGGCAGGCGCTGCAAATCGACCACCGTAGCACGATTGATATCGACCCACGGCGGCGCAAGTTCTGCCGCCGGCTCTTCGACGACGACAGCAGAACGCACGATGCGAAATTCCTCCAACGCGTGCGGCGTCCAATAGTCAGTCAATGCCGCGACACTACCTATAGCTAATGCCGTAGTCAAACAAAGCAAAGCCTGTCGTTCACGACGATTAAACATGGAAAATACCTCCCGGCCACGCGCCAGGCAAATTGAAATTAAACCGTGTTGTCAGCGCAGGAAAAAAGTACCGGAGAGTTTGACTTCGCGCGTCTTGCGCGTCTTGTCGGTTAGCTTGTTGTCGTTGTTCTCCCAGCGGACGAGTCCCGTGCCGCGAAAGTTGTCGCTAAATTTGTAGGTTAGCGATAGCTGAGTCTTAAAGCGTTCCTGTTCGGTAATTGGCGTGAGCACCTCGTCAGCCGTGCCGTTGGAACGCGTCTCAGCCTCGATCCCGATCTCAAAATTAATCGTGATATTGCTCTTGAGTTTGCCGAAGAGAGGCAGACTGCGCGGTTTCAAATCGTATTTGACATTAAATTTCGTCGACGAACGATCATTACTACTCGTACCGCGCAAAGGAGGGGGTCCGACAGCGGTACTATCGTCGGAAGCCAATTCGAAATCTTCGCTGGTAGAGGTAGAGGAAACCCGTTCTATCGTCGTCGTCGGCCCCCAACGCCAGCGGCCATTCCACGATATGCGCAACTCGCGCCCCTGGCCCCGAGTGAGTAAGTTGCGCGCACTTACTCCTCCTTCTCCCTCGCGATTTTGCGTGCGCTCGTACTGCACATTCACCTGCGCACTATTGATGACCTTTTTTACATAGGGCAAACGATCGGCGCGCCCCCAGGCTAAATTCAAGCGCGGGTAGCTCTGCTCTCGCGTTACGCGCAGACGCGACTGCGCACTGCCACTGCGGCGTCCAACTTGCTCGCGCACGTTGACTTTGAGACTAATGCCCAAGGGCATGCGCAGCCCTGTGTTTGCCTCTTTCTGCACGTTGCGCGCCCAGTTATCCTGCGTCGTCAAACCGACGGATGCGCGTGCGACTTTGAGCGTATCACTTAAACCGAATTGATAAAAAATCGGCGGGCGATCTATGAGATTAAAATTGCGCGCCGTTGTATTGCGGCGCCAATTGGCATTGACGGGTTCTACATAGTTGCCAAAGAAACCCGCCAAGCGACGCAATATAAATGGGCTCTTACGACGGCTTATTGCTGCCGCAGTATCGGGGAGACTGCCTTGTGCAACCTTAGCCGCTGCTGTTTCTTCTCCCTCATCCATTTCCAAAAGACGCTTCTTTTTATTGGGTTTCGCCGTAGAAGCCTTGCCCAAACTCCTCAGCAGAGTAGGTATCTTGAGACTAAAGCGCGCCGATAAGTCGTTTTGCGTATCGACATCAAAAGGCGCCAGCGCACGCCCCGAAGTCGAGTCAATCAACGACACGTTACGGCGCTGCGTGGGATCGTTGATCTCGTTATAGCTCGCTTTAAAGGTGTAATTTTGATCTAACCACTGCACCAAACGCAAAGTAAAGGTCACGTCAGCCGTTTGCTTGCGCCCAACTTCGCGCCCAAAGCTAAAAGCCGCCGGGTCGAATCTTTTGCGCAAGTCGCGGTCGACCCGCAGGTTGTAGTCAGCCGATAGCCCCGTCAGCGGATTGAGTTTAGCCGCATAGGTTTCATTGATGCGAAAATCTTCCTGTACTGTCTCGTTGGCATCGCCGCGCTGTAAATTCTCCGTGCGACGACGGTTGCCGGACATCGAATAATTCAGACTAGAGGGCAGCACGCGCAATCGCATTTCCTGCAGCCTCTCAGGCGCGAGCGCAGGCAGCCAAACAAAGGGGCGAAAAGACGGCTTGGGCAGCGGCATCCGATAACCAAAGCTCATCGTCTGTGATTCTTGTACATCGACTAAACGAACTGGATCATTACCCGCTTCGCGCGAGTGCGATAGACGTAAGTTCATCTGGTCCACAGTCCAACGCAACAACCAATTCTTACCCTGGCGCCGGCTAAGAGAAACGTCGAGAAACTCTTTGCGGCGCTCGGATTTCTGCGCCCGCTTCTCTTCATTTGTAAGCTCTACGTCCGAACCAGGTCCAAAACGCGGCAAACTCTGCAACCGACTCAGGTTGACTTTTAGCGGCATCGAAATCCCCCAACTACCCGGTAGAAACTGGTCTATCTTGGTCGTCGCCTGCACGCTGGCCGTCTGGTCTGTGCTATTACCGCCCGACCCGCTAAAGGTTCGGAAATCTTCCTGTTTCCACTCTACCTGCGTATCTACATTCATAAAATCGGCGAGCTTGGCGTTGATATGCGCGTAGGCGGCAACACCGGGGGCATTGCGCGCTTCATCTAAACGCAATTCGTCGAGGAAAATACGCCCGCTATACATCTGGGTACTGGCCCGGTTACGCAGACCAATGCTCAGCTGTCTAATCGACTGCATAGAAGGACTACCGCGCACCCGGTAAACGGCTACGGCTCCATCGCGCACACCCGGCCGACTGAAATCTTGCTCAATGGCAAAGAGTAGGGCATCGGGGTTAAATTCCAGTGCGCGCAGCTCCGTCAATTCTTGCTGCGAAATAAATTGCCGCCCCTCAATGGGGGCCCCACGGGCATCGAGCACCCGGTATATATAGCGATAGCGCGAATCGAAAGCCGGATCGAACCCTCCCGACTGCAATACGGCTTTGAGCTGAGAGATAGCCAGGAGATCAACATCGACCTCATTGCCTTTCCAACCGGGGCGCCCTCCTTGCCAACCGGGCAATATCGGGCTGATCACCTCGTAATAATTCGTGCTGTCGGCGCCGAAGCGCACAAACAGCTCTAGATCGCTAGAGTCACCCGTCACGTAAGTGGTATTGACGGAATCCCCGTGCACGTACATGCGCAGGCGTTCGTAGGTCGTATAGTTGGCAGCACGAGTGAGGATTTTTGTAGCGGCCATCTGATGCCCCGGCTCCAGCGACTCGTAGGCGAGCACTAACGACTGTTCGCGCTCGCGCGTGCGCGACTGGGTATTGCGTCTTAGCTTGACTCCTGGAGGCGGCTTGTAATTCAGACTCTTGTCGGTGCCAATTACCGTAACATCAAGCGCCTCTCCATCAGCAACTGGAAAGCGATCGTCAAAACGCACGATCGGGGTCTCCTGCCATTCATTGCCCACGACCTCGATCAGTGCAACCTCTGCCAACACCGTCTCTTCCACGTCCAAGAGCGGACCACTACTCAGCATTAGGCGCACGTATTCAATTCGCGTCGAATCGGGCAAACCCACGCGCCCGACCTCTTCACTGTAAAGCGGCAAGCGCAACTGACGCCAACCGTTGCTTTCGGTACCTGGAACTTCGTAGGGGTTATTGGCTAGGTCTATTTCGTAATGGTAATAATTATTGCGCTGGTCGAGCACGCCGTTGTTGTTGAGGTCTTCACTGTCGGGGCGATCCCCCGTTTCTAAATCTACTTTGTTGCCCTGAGTGCCATTGATCCGACTATAGTCGTTTTTATTGCGCTGCGGCTGGTAATTCCAGTTGTCCCCTTCTGGATCATCGGCCGAACTCGTCGGGCGCAGCGGATCTAACTCTGTATAGAAATTGCCAAAAGCTTGCTTGCGCTGATCGAGAGAGAGCGTGGTATCAAAATTGGCATCGGCCAGTAACAAATAATAGTTTAACTCGGCCTCGTCATTGCGACCATCAATGCCAGTATCTTCGTCCTTTGAGACCACACCATCGCCCGTAGTGCGACCAGGAAATGGTTCGTCCTCGGTGTCGAGGAGGCCGTTTGTTATATAATCCTCGCTAATCTGGTCTCCGAGATCTAAGTGCAAGGTCCCCTCTTCGCCGCGCACCCAAACTTCCAAAAATTTCGACTGTGAAAAGTCGTTGACCGCCGACAGCGATGCCATAATACCGCCCCACGATTCGGCCTCATCCACGCGCGGCCTAAGTTCGAGTGCCAGTACATCCGTGTTGCGGTTTTGCGCCTCTAACTGATCTTCCTGATTGGGCCAAATATCCGTGCGCAGCACACCGTCAAAGGGATTGTACCAATCGAGAGCTCCGCGATTATCCGTCTCGTAGCGCGCGCCATCGGGCACACTCGACGTTATCCAACGCGTGCGGCCAATGCTCAAACTCGTCGGCCGCTCGCTGCCCTCAAAGTCATCGATATAGCCCTTGCCCTTTGTATTGAGATTCGGACGACTCTGGGCAATTTCCGCATCGAGAACCACCTCAGAAGGAGCCGCCGTCTTTATCAGCGGTATCATATCGACCAAGCGGGTTAGGATCGGCGCCGAGCGCCGAGCACGCAGGTCGAGATTCCAGATCACCGAACGCGTCGGTTCGTTGCCCACGCGCACGCGGCGCTCGCTCGAGCGCTCATTATTGTAGAGCATGGTGCTGCCAACTCGACCATCACCACCCCAGAACTCGTACTCGGTGCGCAACCCCAGCAGCGTCTTCTGCTGAGACCCCAGGCCAAAGACGTCTTCTGACTCAAACGTTATTTCTAATTCGGCACCTGGATCGGACACTTCCTGGGCGATATTGCCGACAAACGTCACATTGCCGATAAAGTCAACATTATAATCCGTCCCCCGCGTTAGCCCACGTCCGTTGAGACGCACCTCAACCGTCTCCGAGCGCACGCCGCCAAAGACGCCCCCCAGACGTATTCGCTGCTCGCTCGAAGAAGCGCGCACTAACAGGGTATAGCGGCTGGCTTCTATCTGGTCGCGCTGCTGTTGGCTGTCGTAAATTTCGGGGATGTTCTCTTGTAGTTTACCGCGATAGGCAGGAGAGAGCGCATCAAAGGGACGCTGATCGGGAAAGATCAGGTGCCCGCGTATATCGTCGAGACCAATATAGTCGGCATCGACCACGCGGTCGGCCGGACTGCCCGGATCCTGACCGCGCTCGTCTAGACCCAGCAATTGGATATAGGCTTTTCCATTTTGCGAGGGCTGGTTTTCTTGGCCCGGGATCTCTTTGACGATATCTATGCGCAGCGTCTTGGGGTCGAATTTGCGCCCGGCACCAAAACCAGAAGCTATGCGATAGACATTCTTCCACTCTAGACTCCACGTGGGAAATCCCGGGCGAGCGTTGCGCGCTTTGATCAACTTGAGTTGTAGACTATCTAACTCGGCACTCGTCGTCAGTCGGGTCGTTTCACGCTGCACTGGACCGTCAAAAGTTGGGTCGAGCGTGCGATAGCGGACGGCCAGCGCGTGCGCTTCGGAGACGGGCCGCTCCATAATGACATACCCGGCCTCGGCGACGACCGTGTATTCTTGGTCCGGATCAAGCCGACGCCAGGTCCCCGTCTCAAAACAGCCGCTATTTTCTATGCGCGTGCCCGCGGCATTAAAACACTGGATTTCGGCCGTGCCCAGCGTGTCCGATGGGTCGACCCAGGCCGCGCCCGCTTTGGCGTAGTTTTCGGCATCGTTATTAGTATTGAAGTCATTGATGTAGATTTCGAGCTGGTTTACATCGACAAAACTCGCAGAACCAAACTGCGCCCCTTCGTTGAGCTTGCGAAAGTCAGGCAAGTTGGCGCGGTAGAATTCGTGCAGGAAAAAATACGTATTGCGCTGGTATTGATAATCTTTGATCGTGAGCGTATCGACCGCTGCTCCGCCTTTGAAAGTCTGGCGGTTGCTCTTGCTCTTTTCGTGGCTAGCCACCGTCGTAAAAGCCAGCGGCCCCAAGTGCCCCTTGGCGCGGATGCCGAAGAGCCCCTTGTTCTGTTGGCGAAAACCCACAAAGCGCGTGCCGGGTAGTTCCAGCGTCGTATTGCCGGCCTGCACCTCCTGAAAGATCGCATCGTCCTCGCCCTTGTAGTCGAGCTTAATCTGGTTGGACAATTGCTCGCTTAAACTGTTGCTCAAGTTGCTGCCAAAGGCCGAGCCCAAACTCTCCGTGTCCTGGTCAATGCGCACGTTGATCAGTTCGCCGACCTTGCCCTCTACCGTAAACTTGGACTCCTGATCGATACTCAGGGCGGGAAATTTAGAAGGGCGACCTATCGAGGTCTGCACCTCGCCATCGGTCCACTCGCTCTTGCCCGACACGATAATTGTGCGCGAGCCATTCAGGCGCAGACTAGGTCCTTCATCGCCGATAATGCGCCGCAGCGGCTTGGGCGCACTAAAAGGCACCGTCCATTCAAAGCGACTCCCCTTCTGCTTCTGACGGCGCTGTTGTATAGATTTCTGGCGAAATGCGAGGCGTACCTGTTTATGCCATAAATTGCTCTGGCGATTGCGGTACTCCATCGCCAGATAATCGTCCATCTCAACACTGACGCTAGGCCCTTCATCGAAACCACTTACGCGGCGACTATAGCGCACACCCAGCGAATCCACCGTAACCTGATGCGTCATCAACTGCTGCCCGCCCAGCATGGGCAAGAGCGGTTTACCGGCACCGAAAGCGACCCCTTTGCTTTCGTAACGACCCGCAAGCGGTCCGTACAGCGGATCGTAACGCAGACCCGGCGCAGCGATTGAGCGCACGGGCAGCATCAGCGACAGTGCCGTACACAGTAGCAGAAACAGCAATAGTAATCGGGAGCGACTTAGAAGCAATTCGACCGTCCGCACGCGCATAGATTTAGGTACGACAGTACTACGCCCTTATTTAAGAAGAAAGGGCCAAAGAGCGTTAACAAAGCGCGATAAGCGGTCTCCGAAAGTATACGCAGTAGTATAGTAGTCAAACCGCGATCGCTCCGCACTGCCAATCGGAGCGATCGCACCCTATGGAAACATAGCATGAGGCTCCGATTATTTCAAGATAAGCCCTATGCAAAAAGTATTCCCACGCCACGCGTGAAATCACCTTTTTTATATTTGGCTCAAGTCGTTATATTTTTAGAGTCTATGAGAAATCCAACGCACGGCAAAGACAGCGCCGAACCGATCTCCCTCTCCACTGCGTGTAAGGTCTGCCACAGCGCTGCCTCCTATCTTACACACATCAAGCCTAGTTCGAGCATCCATTCTTGAACGCCTTGTCCCGTTATGTGCTCAAAGAGCACCTATGGCCCTTTGGCCTCGGTTTTTCTCTTATTGTCTTCGTGCTGCTCATCGACGTGGCTCTGCAATTTATGGATCGCATCCTGAGCAAAGGGTTAGCCGTCTCCACAGCGCTACAGTTGCTCGTATTTAACTTAGCCTGGATCATCGCACTAGCCGTTCCGATGGCGGTGCTCATGGCGGTGCTCATGGCTTTCGCGCGCTTGGCCGCTGATGGCGAGATCCTCGCTGCCAAGGCGTGCGGAATCAGCTTTATCCATTTGTTGCGCCCCGTTCTCGCCGCTGCCGCTGTGCTGACCCTACTCATGATACTCTTCAACGACCGCGTGCTACCCGATTGGAACCACCGCGCGCGCAGCATATCCACAAGCTTACAACGCACGAAAGCAGCGCTGGTTCTCAAGCAAAAAGAAGGCGTTTTTGTGCGCGGTCTAGGCGACTATAACCTGCTGATCCGCCACGTCGATGAGCAGAGCAACAAGCTAATGGGAATCACCCTCTACGACGCAGCTCGACCGGGTCCACCGATCTCTCTGCACGCGCCCCGCGGTCAGCTGCAGCTATTCGACAACGGCTCCTACGCACGCCTCACGCTGGAAGAAGGGTATTTTCACCGCGTCGAACACGAACGCCGAGAACACGCCCTCTTCGGGCACTTTGCCAGCCAAGTGCTGCACATCAAAGACCCGCGCCGCGCCTTCGAACGCCGCCACTCCAACTATCGCAGCGATCGCGAAATGGATATTGCCGCCATGCGCAAGCGCGTACGCGATAAACGCCGAGAACAAGAACAAGCAGAGCGCAGCCTCGATACTACTATTCGGGAATTAATCACCGTCTTACAGGCGCCCCCCGACACATATCTGCGCAACCTCGCACCTCCCCTACACACCGCAGACAAAGCGCAATCAGCGCGCAGCTCCTTTGGCGCTGATAAATCGGCCACCGACCCATTAGCACAGGTGGCTCTACTGCGCGAGAAAGTACGCAAAGACCTGCGATTAATCGACAACCGGCAAGCGCAAATCGACGAATTTCAAGTCGAGATTCACAAAAAATTCTCCATTCCCGCCGCCTGCTTAGTCTTCGTCTTAGTAGGTGCACCACTCGGTGCCATAATCCGCCGCCGCGGCGCCGCCGTTTCCGTCGGCATCAGCCTAGCGTTCTTCTGGATCTACTGGATGTTCCTCATTGGCGGCGAAGAATTGGCCGACCGCGGTTTTATTGCTCCCGCTCTAGCCATGTGGGCCCCGAATATCGTCTTTGCCGCGATCGGCTTGCTCATGCTGCGCTCCGTTACACACGATCGCTCCTGGAAAGCCCTCCTGCTGAGGAAACACTGAGATGCGCACGCTCGACCTCTATTTGCTGCGCCGCCTCGCCCTCTGCCTATCCCTGGCCGTAGTGGCTCTACTGCTCGTCTCCGTTGTCATCGACCTCACGGAAAATATCGATACCTTTATCGATTTCGAGGCGCGCCCGCAGCAAATTGTTCTCTACTATTTATACCGCCTACCTTATTGGACAATACTAACACTGCCCATTGCCGCGTTGCTCGGTTCGCTCTTCGCCCTCACCAGCCTCGCACGCCACAACGAAATTGCTGCGATGAAAGCACTGGGCCTCAGCCTTGGCCGTATCCTCGCGCCTATCTTTTTAAGCGCCCTCTGCATCAGCGCCCTTGCCTTTCTCTTTACAGATATAGTCGTCGCGCGCGCGACCTTGCGCCACAATGAAATTAACGATGCCATCCGCTCACAGCAGAACAGCGATGGTTCGCGACGCCAAGTCCTCTTACAGGATACGGACGGCCAACTCATTTTTGCACGCAACTACGATGCGCGCCAAGAGCGGGCCGACGAGATATCCTGGGAGCGCCTAGTAGAGGGAGTGCCCAATGAACGCGTCATCGCCCGCCGCATGTTCTGGCGCAACGGGCGCTGGATTGCCCACCAAGGCCGGCACTACAGTTTTTCTACAACGGGCCAAACAGACACCGCCTTCGACTCGCTGGCGCTCAGCAATTTAACTCTGACGCCACAAGACTTTGCTCGTCAACACAAAGATCCGGAGGAAATGAGCTATCGCGAGCTGAGCGCCTTTATCAAACGCGCCACCCGGCGCGGCGAGGATGTCACTCGCCATCGCGTAGACCTACACCTGAAAATATCTTTTCCCCTCACCTGTTTTATCATCATAGCGCTGGGTGCCACGCTGGGTGCCAACGCCCAGCGCACCGGGCTGGCCAACAGTTTTGGTCTCGGCGTCTTCATCTGCTTTGCTTATTATAGCTGTCTCAAGGCTGGGCAAGCACTCGGCTGGAACGAAGTCCTCACACCATGGCTGGGCGCTTGGATTGCCAACCTATTCTTTGCGATACTAGCTCTCGCGCTGTTCTGGCGCGCCCACAAATAGACGGACGTTAAAAAAAACCGGCCGCCCAAAAAATTGGACGGCCAGCGGGAGATCTGTCTTGCCCTGTTTTCAACCGATTCCCTGCTCCAGATGATATATCTTGAGTTTGAGATCGGCCGAGCGACTCTTCCATTCTTCCAACAGCGAGTTGACCTTGCTGGCCGCATCGCCCTCGAGACGAACGCTCAAATCGACGAGCGCCTGCGCCAAGCGGATTACTTTGTCCTCGGTGGCGCCAAAGGTCAGGCGTTCAACATGCCCAACCAAGGCCGCCCCCAAATCGGCATCTGTGCGCTGCACGGCGGCGCGCAAGAGCTGCGCGTGACGCCGCGCAAAGGATTCGTCATCGCCGCTGCGACTGAGCAGATAGCGCATCAGCTCAGTGCCCGGACACTCTACGAGCACGCTGGAGACCAGGCGCACCAAGCGTTGCCAAAAACGCGAACGCTCGGCATCCCCCAACGCCCAAGCGGCGGGCTGACGTCCATCGAGGAAGAGTTCAAACAACGGCATTTGTGGCAACGAGGCGAAAAGACCGCGCAATGCCTCATCGCCCCACGACCCCTCTACAAGCAGGTCGACCAGGTAGCGCACTAAAGAGGGGTGTATCTGGTGCATTTTGTGGAGCAGAATGCGCTCCACTTCCGGCCGCCGCTCCTCGCGGAGAGCGGCGAGAATGGGAGAAAGAGTACGACGGCTAATCGGCGTTGCCAGCACCGCCTCACGCGCCACTCTACTATCGGTATGACCGATAAATTCCGCCGCTTCATCACACTGGTGTAACCCCCATACCAGTACAGCGGCAACTACTGGATCTTTTTCCTCGCCTGCCAGAGCTACCTGACGACGCACGCCCGCAGCCTTAGCAAGCCAAATCCGATGGTGCCCGAGCATCTGCGCAGCCAACAAACGCCGCACATCCTCGACGTCGGCGACAATGTCGCGCAGCAACTCTATGCCCTCTTCACTGGGCACACTGAGACGCAGTTGCAAAAGTGTGCGGGCCCGTGCAGCTAGATCAGAAGCCTCTGCGCACTCGCTGAGCCACTCCCCTATCCCCGGAGCCACTTCTTTTACCTCGTCAACCTCTTTTGCCTGCGCATCGCCTACCAACAGATGACGAATGTCCATTACCATAATAGTACCTCGCTATTCGACTTGGTCTTCATCACACAGATCGTCCAGCATATAGGTCGCTAGAAAAGTGTTGATCCGTTCGACGGCGGCACGCGCCGCACCCAGATCGGCCTTTTTCGGTTTTTCTAGAAATGCATGTAAAAGCGCTGCAGGACCAGCGACCTCTTCGCGCAAATGGGCAAAGAGGTCCTCCTGTATCTGTACCTGCGCCTGCGCCATCTCCCAGCCCACAGTCGCTGGGTTTACCACGGCCAAGACCCCGGAAAATTCGCCGATGGCACAGGGGCGCAACTGCACCTCCAAACCCTGCTCCAACACGAGAGCGATCGGACCGCCGTCCGCTTCGACGCGCGGATCACAGCCCAGACGCACGGCGATTTGGGCAATATGCAAACCCTCTATGGGTAAATCGAGCATCTCGCAAAAAGCGTCGTTGGCCTGCACCAAGCCCTCCTCGTAATCGAGCAAGGCCGCGCCACAGGGCAGCGCGTCCAATAAAGGAGCCAAGGCCAAATCCGGAACTTCCGCCGCTAACTCGTCCTCTAAAGCGCTTGTAGACGATGCGGCGATCTTAGTCTCCGGCGTCGCTTCGACCTGCTGCAAATCGAGCATGTGCCCACGACGACCGGCACTCTGCAAAAAGCCAGCATCGCGCAGTTCGGCCAGCACCGGAGCTAAAATCGCGCGGTCTATGCCCGTGCGCAGTGCCAACATCTGCACATCGTCATCGAGAAAAGGGTTTTTCAGATATTCGCCGAGGACCTGTTTCTGCACATCCGCCTGTGGCGACTTGAACAGAGACAACAATCCCTCGGCCTGTTTTAAGGCATTTTGATCAAAGCCCATGACTATCGCCGTATGTGGGCCGGGGAGGAGCAGGTGGAAAGGAAGGAAAAGGGGGTAAATTCCTAAATAAATACGGGCTTAAGATAAAAGCTTATACGGGATAGCGCAAGCCGTAAAATAGAGTGGTCCCCATTTTGCATATAGATCAATAATGGCCGCCCCTAAAAAGGCCTACAATTCGCATAAGGCTATTAGAACAAAAAACTTATAAAATAAAACCCGCAAGCCGTTGCCCCTTCATTTCGGAAAATCATTCCGAGCGGCGGCACATACTGCACGGAGAGCACTCGATATGCCCTACACCAACGACAAAAAATTTCAACTGGCAGATGAGGACGAACTCAACGCCCGCCAAAAAGCTGCCATTCTCATGGTCGCATTGGGTGAAGAAGCCGCTGGCGAGATCATGAAATACCTGGCCGACTTTGAAATCGAGGATATGACGCACGTCATTACCGAACTCAAAAGTCTTCCCAACGACATCCAGGACCGCGTCTTGGAAGAGTTTGAACAGCATCTCTTAGCCGGGGAATGGGTAAACCAGGGCGGCGTCGATTTTGCCCGTGCCGCGCTCGAACGAGCCGTAGGCCCGCGCCGCGCCCAAGAGATTATCGACCGCGTCACCACCAATACCAACTCGGGTTTTTACATGCTCAAGAATGTAGCGCCCGAGCAGATCGCCCCCTTTATCTCCAACGAACACCCACAGACCGTGGCGCTAATTCTGTCGCAACTAGAGCCCAACCAGGCCGCCGGCATCCTCAGCCAACTGCCCGAGAGCGTGCAGGCCGAAGTCGCCTACCGCATCGCCACCCTCGACAATATCACGCCCTCTGTGCTCAAACAGATCGAAGACAGCTTAGAAACCAACCTCAAAGATATTCTCGGCGGACACAAGGATGTGGGCGGCCCCAAGGTCGTGGCCGATATGCTAAACTTGACCCGTGGCACCGTCGAAAAGAGCGTGCTCGACAAACTCGATGCCCAGGACCCAGAAGTGGCCGAAACCGTGCGCAATATGATGTTTGTCTTCGACGACTTACACATGCTCACCGACCGCGAAATTCAGGTCATCCTACGCGAAGTCGAACAGAAAGACCTCGTCGTCGCCCTCAAAACGGCCAGCGAAGAGGTAAAGAACAAGATCTTGGACAATATGTCGGATCGCGTGCGCGCCTTTGTAGAAGAGGAAATGGACTTCCTCGGCCCGATGCGTCTGAGCGAAGTAGAAGAAGTACAGCTGCGCGTCGTGCAGAAAGTGCGCCAACTTGAGGAGCAGGGCCAGGTGACCATCGTGCGCGGTGCCGCCGAAGACACCTTCGTTTAAGGTCCTTCTACTAGTAACGAAAACGGGGCATCCGCTTCCTGTAAATACGCGCGCAGCACCCTTTCTCCATCTATGCGCACAGAAGCTTTGCGGCGCACGCGCGGACCGAATTCTGCCGGCACTTCTAACACAATGTCAAACTCGACAAAATGCCCGGCCGGCAATTCCCCTCCCGATATCATCACGCGCAGGCCAACAGCCACCGTCGTGCGCACGATAAAAATATCTTCCGCATCGACTTCGCTCAAAAAGGCGACCCGCAGCGGATAGGGCGTTTTGTTGAGTAGATAAACGACGCCCGCACGCTCTTCCACCACATCCCCACCGCCGGATCCGGGCTCCGTTGGCCCCTTTTTATCGCCACTACCACAGCTACAAATAAAGAGCGCAATGACCAACCACCCCCCCCCTCTCACACCAGCGCCACGCGCAGCGCGGCAACCAGGTCCTGCTCGTCCTCTGTCGCGATGGTGCGCATATCCAAAAGCAGCCGCTCGTGTTCTATGCGCCCTACAACGGCTAGCTCCCCCGTGCGCAGTGACCGAGCCAGCGTCTCAACCCCGCCCTCTCTCGGCTTTAGCACCACGGCTCGGCTCGGCATATCTTCCAACGGCAGCGCGCCACTGCCAGCCTGCGATAAAGACTCGACGATTTCAATCCCAACGCGCTCACCACATGCTGCCCCGATCGCTTCGGCCAAGCGCTCTGCACGCGCCTCTAATTCTGCCAACGGCGCGCAGAGCATGCGCAACACCGGCAGTTCTTGGCACAATATTTCCGGTTTCAGGCGATACAGAGCAAGCGTCGCTTCCAGTGCCGCGTAGACCAGTTTATCGCAGCGCAGTGCGCGCATCAAGGCATTTTTGCGAATCGCCTCGACATGATCACGCGCGCCGGCGATAAGACCCGCCTGTGGTCCGCCCAGCACTTTATCACCGCTAAAAGTCACTAGGTCGGCCCCTTTTTTTAACTCGTCTTTGACAACCGGCTCGGATGGCAACGACCACTGTGCCAAGTCGCAGAGCACACCACCCCCCAAATCGTATACCAATGGCACATCGGCGCGGCGAGCCAAAGCCGCCAGGTTTTCTAGCTCGACTTCCGCCGTAAACCCGAGCACGCGATAATTGCTCGGGTGCACCACCAAAATAGCACCCGTATCCGCGTTCAGTGCCGCTTCGTAGTCTCTCAAGTGCGTGCGATTAGTCGTGCCCACTTCGCGCAGTTCTGCACCGCTAGCCGCGATGACATCGGGAATGCGAAACGAACCGCCAATCTCGACCATCTGCCCGCGCGAAACTAACACCTGACGGCCGCTGGCCAGCGTATTGAGCGCAATCAGTACGGCGGCGGCATTATTATTGACAACCGCTACCGCCTCGGCCCCGCACGCCGCACAGACCAACTGCTCTACGTGCAACACGCGCTCGCCGCGGCGGCCACTCGGCAAATCGAGCTCCAAATTGGTATAGGACGCGCTCTCGACTAACGCCGTTTGCGCAGCATGTGCCAGCGGCGCTCGCCCCAAGCCCGTGTGCAGCACAACGCCCGTCGCGTTGATAACCCGCCGTAAGCTACGCACTTGCCACGCCGAGCACACGACGAGCACTTCGCAACTAATCTGCGCCAGTAGTTCTTGGCGAGTAAACACTTCTCCGCTCTCTACCAATTGCGCGCGCAAGCGGTCTAATACGCGACGCACCTCGGCTACTACTCCCTCACGCCGATAGCGCTCAAGCAACAAAGCCACGGGGGCTTGGGCGAGGATTTGATCAACGGAAGGCAATTGTCGAAAGATTTCACTCATGGCAAAAAAACTACGCCGCCGCTTTCTATAGGGCAAGCATGTACTCGATATCACTTTGCGCTATAATCAATAAAACACTATACTTACGAAACCCCTCCTATTTTAACACCCCCTTTTTACAGCTATCTCAAAGCCCATGCTGTATCTCTACATATTGGCGATTATCTGCCTGAGTGTTGCGCCGTGTGCTCCGGCAGAAGGCAAGGCGACCGTACACGTAGTGCACAGTGGTGATACGCTCTCTGCGATCGCCCAGCGCTACGGCGTAGCGCCTGCCCAGATTGCCCAGTGGAATAGTCTAAAGGATGACCACATCCAAGTCGGCCAGAAGCTAAAGCTCTGGATCGCCGGCGATTGGTACCAAGTCCACTCGGGAGACACCCTCTCTGGCATTGCCCAGCGCTTTTCCGTTTCCCTGGCACAGCTGCGTCAGTTCAACAAGCTCAATAATGACCATATTAAAATCGGCCAGAAGCTCCGTTTAAAACCCAAAAAATCCACACGCACCGAGGCGATAGCCACCCATAACGGCATCTATCAAGTCCGCCCGGGCGACAACTTATCGCGAATCGCCCAAGCACACCACGTGCGCGTAAACGACCTAAAGCAGTGGAACAATCTCAGCCGCGACGCCATCCGCCCGGGACAGAAGCTGCGCATCAAAGCCCCTGCACCATCTCCTACAGAAGAAGACCTTCAGCCCTATACCGTGCGACGCGGAGACACGCTCTCCGAAATCGCCCAGCGCTTCGATATCGCCCTCGACTTATTGCGCCGCATCAACAGCTTGGCAAACGACGCAATAAAACCGGGCCAGAAGCTGCGCCTGCGCCCATCGGCATTAGACGAGGCCGTGCACGTAGTGCAATCTGGCGAGACGCTATCGGCCATCGGACAGCGCTACCGCATCGACCTAGATACGCTGCGCCAATTAAACGAAATTAGCGGCGACCGCATTCTCGTCGGCCAAAAACTGCGTCTGCGCCAAGCCTCCAGCGCCATACATATGGTTGAACGCGGTGATGCCCTATGGGAGATCGCCCGCGCCTATGGCATGAGCGTCGCGCAGCTCAAAGAGCTCAACGAACTCAACGGCAGTCGCATTTATCCCGGACAGGAACTAAAACTCAGCGCTAGCAGTGCTCCACGCTACGCAATTTATACCGTGCGCGCCGGCGATTATCTAGGGGAAATTGCTCGCTTACACCAGATGAGTGTCTCTGAGCTGCGCCAACTCAACGAGCTCAAAGGCAGCATTATTCACCCTGGCGACCCGCTCAAAGTACGTCCTTTTCGCTGGCTGGAAATTTCGGATATCGACTGGGATTCCCTACAGCTAGAGCAAGCGGGCAAATACGCCATCGACAACGGCCCCTACTACGGCACGCGCCCCAAAGCCAGTCGCCAAAAAAGCACAAAATACTACGAGAACCACCCACACTCCCCGCTCAAGACCTATCGCACGGCCGAAAAGCTATGGCGCCAATTTGAGCACAAGGTCGATAGTATGGGGCGACTGAGCAATGCGCTCGAGGGCTGGCACATCGTGCTCGACCCCGGCCACGGCGGTCTAGACCCCGGTGCCGTCGTAGAAACCGTAGACGGCAACGGCGAGAAGCTCTATGTAGCCGAAGATGAGTATGTTTTTGATATCGCACTGCGCGTCTACGTGCTCTTGCGCCTGCACGGCGCCCAAGCCACCATGACGCTACTCAGCCCCAACCACCTGATCCGCCACAACAACCCTCCAGCCGCCACCTTCGTCAATGAAAAGAACGAAGTCTATAACTCGCTGGCCCACAACCGCAGCAACACCGTGCGCGATTGGCCGCGCGGCGGCAACCTCTCGGCGCGCGTAAAGATAGCTCGCCAGGCCTTTGCCAAAGCCCCGCGCGGACGCCGTATCTTCCTCTCCATTCACGCCGATATCGATCGCAATGCTCCCGAGGCGCCACTCGTACTCTACTACGAAAGCCGCAGCGGGCATCGCCGCGACAATATATCGCGCCAATTTGCCCAGAGCTTGCTCAATTCCCTCGGTGCCGGTGCGCGCGCGCGCGGCCAAGGACTAGGCGTGCTACGCGACAATCCCGCCGATGTCAAAGCGTTGATCGAAATGCGCAATATGGCCTATCGCGACCACGTTTGGGCACTGCGTTTTGAACAACTTCGCCACCGCGATGCCGAAAAGGTTGTGCGCGGTTTACTCGACTATGCGCGCGGCCGGACACGGAGCGCACGGCGCTGAGTACAAAAAAAGGCCCCGGAGTTTAAAACTCCGGGGCCTTTTTTAAGCTCTATCTATCTAAAACGGCTTCTCATCTACCAAGCGCCTAGCTGCGCGCCGCACAACTTCCGGCTCAAGGCCGGCAAGCTCGCACCAGGGATCGATTCGACGGCTCTCTACAAAGCACATCTCGGGCAGATCCTCGTCGATATCATCGGTCGTTTCCGTTTTGGAAATTTCGCGCAAGGTGCTGAGAATCATAGCGTTAGCCAAACGTCGATAGGCCATCGCAACGCGTTCCGATTGAGCCGCTTCTTGGTCGGTTCTCATAGCACTTCCTAGCAAGTTCCTTATCCTCCGAGTTCTGCGCAGGGGCGATAGGGTGGTTATAAGGTTTATCGATCCTTCCGATAAACTACCCTTCCTTGCTTCCGTTTAAATCTGCTGCGGAAAATGTAAAATTTGTCTTCACTATGCCTGTTAATGTACGCATTTTTTTGTGTAATTTTCAAAGAAAATAATTATTTTAGCAAAAAAAATGGCCGAAACTCATAAGCCCCGGCCAATCAAACTCTGCTAACCATTTACGTTTCAAAGAGTTGAAGCTTCTTCGACGCCAATGGTCCGCTTTTCTTTGGAAGCGCGATACAATCGATAGATCCACTCCAAGGTCGCCAACGCCTCCGCTCCAGAAGATAGGGGAACTCCTTTACCGGCTACCCCGCGCAAAAAATCGGCCCATTCCAATTCCCACGACCTATCTTCGCCCACAAAGTCAAAAACTTCCTCGTCTGGAGCCCCTCCTTCCACTCGACGCCGACCAATCCGCGCCTGTTCCGGCCCATAAGAGCGTCCCAACCCTTCGGCAATGGCGTATCCGTCGCGCCCAAAAACTTCGAAACTGAACAAGTTCTTCCACTGCGTCCAACTCACGTGTAGCGACGCAACCTGTGCCGCCGCCGTGCGAAAAAGCCCATAAGCATTGTCTTCGAGTGGCTTCATATCCCAAAACTGCGTCTCCACATAACCACTCACTTCGGCAAAATCACCCAGCAGCCACTTGGCCAGATCTATGAGATGCGCCCCTTGGTCGAGCAGTTCACCACCGCCGGCCTTTTCGGGTATGGCACGCCACTCGCGGTCGTAACCGGGACGTCCACCGTGGCCGTAGCGACCGCGAATATTCATCAGCGGACCAATCTCGCCCGCAGCACAGACTTGGAAAATCTTTTGTATGGCGGGGTGATAGCGATGGTTATAACCAGCTTTGAGCACTTTGCCAGCACTCTCAGCCGCCTGCACGGCCAAACGCGCTTCGTCTGGATTGCGCCCCATCGGCTTCTCGCACAGCACGTGTTTACCAGCATTTAAACAGGCAGTGCTGATGGGCGCCAGTGCATCGTGCGTAGTCGCAACGGCGACGATGTCTATCTGTGCATCGGCAACCTCCCGCCACGAAGAGGCCACCTCAGCCCCGTAATCAGCCGCCAACGCCACCGCGGTCGCCTCGTTTGTATCGTAGACCAGCGCCACCTCACACTCTTCGTGCGCCTGCGCAATCTCCGCGCGTTTGCGGCCGATAAAACCAGCCCCGACAATACCCACTTTGTACATAATCCTCACTTTTCCATTTTGAGCCGCCGCACGGTATAGGCATCCGAAGCCATTACCGCTTCGACATCTAGATCTTCCCACGGGTCCCACACCGCCGCCAGCAGACGGCCACTGAGTCCATCCGAACGCGGCGAAGCCAGATAAGTGACCAGCGCCGCCGGTCGCTGCGGGTCGGTACCACCGTTCTCCAGCAACTTTTTGTCGGCCTCTATTTCTGCCTGACCGGCCTGATCGCCAACGGCCAGCCGCTCGTCGAGCATGCGCGTATTGACAGCCCCTGGAGCAATCGCATTCACGTCTATATGGTACTCTTTCACCTCTGCCGCCAACGTCTCGGTCAAACGCACTACAGCTGCTTTAGATGCGCTATAGGCGCTAAAAAGAGGGCGCGTGCCCACTGCACCACCACCGGATAAATTGATAATCTTGCCATAGCGCCGCTCGATCATGCCCGGCAAAACTCGGCGCGTGCACAAAAAGCAGCCGCCCAAATTCACCTCTATAACCTTCCACCAATCCGCCACTGGCACCTCGTGCATTTTGCCTATCGGCCCTTGGATTCCCGCATTGTTGACCAATACATCAATCCCCCCCCATGCCTCTATCACCTGATCTAGCGCGATATCGACTTCACCCTCATTAGTCAAATCTGCCGTCACCACGAATGCCGCTCGCCCCAATTCTCCGATCAGAGCCGCCGTCTCGTGCAATTCCTCTGCGCCGCGCGCCAAAAGCGCCACCTGCGCACCAGCCGCCGCCAACGCCAGGGCAATGGCGCGGCCAATACCGCGACCACCACCAGTTACCAGTGCGCTTCTACCTTCAAGTTCCATGCAGCTTTCCTTTCACACGGTTTCTCTTTCACAAAAGGCGCCCAAATATAGGCATTATTGCCCTTAAACCCAAAAGGCCGAATCCGCGACTACTCACTGCGCATCCACCTTTATAGACGGGGTCAAACGTTGACCTATATACCCATTTCTTCTACATTTAAATTTTTCAGAATGCCACTCCCCCTAGGCTCCAGGGCACCGCAAGCAGAAAGGCCTCATGTCGCTGCAAATTACCCCATCTGACCCGCGCGAAATCTGCCTCGCACTCAACGCACGCACCCCCGTAGGCGGGCTCTTCGAAGGCGACCGCGATAATTTACACCCCGACAGCAACCTGCCCTGGCGCATCTCGCCCGAGCCGTTCTGGCTCAGCCAAGAGCAGCACGAGCAATTGCAGGTGCTCGGAAAGGTGCTACATCAGTTTTATAAGGCCGCCAATCTATTATATCACCAGAGCGTCAAGGGGTTACAGCCGACGTGGGTCCATCAGTACTTAGACCAAGGCAAACCCGGCGACGTGCTCGAAATGGGGCTGTGGAACCGCGTCAAATCGCATCTGCCTTTAGTGATGCGCCCCGATTTATTGCTCACAGACGATGGCTTCCGCATTATGGAAATGGACTCTATTCCCGGCGGTATGGGTTTTACGGCTCAAATTTCGGCGCTCTATGCCGATCTCGGCTACGACCTGATCGGGGGTGCAGACGGGCTGGTCAACGGCTTTTACGAGGCCATCGCCGCTTCGACCAAACAGGACACCCCCACCGTGGGTCTAGTCGTCTCCGACGAGTCCGAATCCTACCGCGACGAGATGCAGTGGTTAGCCGACCAACTTAGCGCGGGTGGCCACCCGACCTACTGCACCCACCCGCGCGATCTACACTTTACCGAAAACGGCCTCTTTATAGACGTAGATGGACAAGAGCGGCACCTCGATGCCGTCTACCGCTTCTTTGAACTCTTTGATCTAAAAAATATCCCCAAGGCCGAGCTTATAACGTATTTCGCCAAAAAGAACGCCGTGCGCCTAACGCCGCCGCCCAAGGCCTATCTCGAAGAAAAGATGTGGTTAGCGCTCTTTCACCACCCGCTCTTGGCCGAGTTCTGGCAGCGCGAGTTGCCCAAAGACGCGCGCGCGATGCTGACTCAACTCATTCCGCGCACCTGGATCGCCGACGCTCGCCCTCTGCCACCGCACGCCGTCATTCCCGGTTTAGAATTTAACGGCCGTGCCGTCAACGATTGGCAAATGCTAAAAGGTCTGAGCAAAAAACAGCGCGAGCTGGTGCTCAAACCTTCGGGATTTTCCGAATTGGCCTACGAGAGCAAAGGCGTTTCCATCGGTCACGACATGCCCGAGGAAATCTGGGCTGAAAATGTGCAAACGGCGCTCGACAGTTTTACCCACACGCCCTATATCCTGCAGGAATTTCACAAGGCCGCGCGCAAGAGCGTGCGCTACTACGATTTCTCTGACGACGAAATCAAACCCATGCGCGGCCGCGTTCTTTTGCGCCCCTATTATTATGTCATAGGCGAAGAGCCACAGCTCTCGGGGATGCAGGCCGTGATATGCCCGCCCGACAAAAAAGTGTTACACGGCATGATCGATGCCGTCATAGCCCCCTGCGCCGTCTCGACTACGGCCGCAGAGGACGCATTCTAAGGAGAGTCCTGTGAGTCTCGCTACCGAACAAATCAGTCTCGACGAAAAATTAGCACACCTGGAGCAAATTATCCGCCCCATGGGCCGTGCGCTCATCGGCTATTCCGGCGGTGTCGACAGCGCCATGCTCGCCGTGGCCGCACACCGCGTCTTGGGCGAGGGCGCCATCTGCGTCACGGCCGATTCCGAAAGTTATGCCAGCGGCGAGCTAGAGCGCGCCAGCGAAATAACCGAGCAATTTGGCATCCGCCACGAGGTCGTAAAAACGCGTGAACTCGACAACCCGGACTACGCCAAAAATGCCCCCGACCGCTGCTATTATTGCAAGCAGGAACTCTTTAGCCATATGGAACGGCTCTCGGGCGAAATGGATGTAGCCTATATCCTCTACGGCCAAAATGCCGATGATGTCGGCGACTTTCGCCCCGGCGCCAAAGCCGCCAGCGAAAAAGGCGTGCGCGCACCGCTGGCCGAGGCCGGTTTAAACAAAGAAGACGTGCGCGCGTTGGCGCGCCGCTGGGGCATCTCGGTATGGGATCGCCCCGCCATGGCCTGCCTCTCTTCGCGCTTCCCCTACGGCACAGCTGTCACGTCGGAAGGCCTCAAGATGATCGACGATGCCGAAGCATTTCTGCGCCAAGATTTGGGCTATGCACAGGTGCGCACGCGCCATCACGAAACGCTGGCTCGCATTGAGCTACCCGAGACCGACCTGGCAGCGCTCTTAGTTAATATCGAACAGTGCCGACAAATCGTCGGCACCCTGACAGCCGTTGGTTATCTGCAGGCAACGGTGGACCTGCGCGGTTTCCGCTCCGGCAGTATGAATGAAGCGCTCCTATCGATAGACATGTCGGATGCGCCCCTCTTCGAGCGTATGGAACCCATCCTCGCACGCCACCGACTCGCACCAGCCGCCTACGAAGAGCGCGACCAAATGCTCTATCTACGCCTGGGTTCAGAGCACTGCGCACGGCTGGCCACACCTGAATTGCGCCTGGCGCTCGTCGCCGACTGCGAGGCACTCGGCTTTCGCTATATTGCTCTCGACCTGGAGCCGCTGCGCGCATGAAACGCGAGATCGCGATGTTCGGAGCCAAAGTCCTGCGCCAGAAATGCACCCCCGTCAAAGAGGTCGACGACGAGGTACGCGATTTGGTTGGCGACCTCTTCGACTCCATGCGCGCTGCCGAAGGCGTCGGCCTGGCCGCACCGCAGATCGGCATTGCCCGCCGCATTTGCATCGTCGACGTATCTTCGCAGCAACCCGAATACCCGCCGGTAGCGCTGATCAACCCGCGTATTATTGCAACCGAAGGCACCCAGATCGGCGAGGAGGGCTGTCTGAGCTTTCCCGATCTCTACGGCGATGTCAAACGGGCGGAACACGTAAAAGTTGAAGCCCTCGACATAAATGGCGAGACCTTTACCACCGAGGGCAATGGTTTCTACTCCCGCGCCCTGCAGCACGAACTTAACCACCTCGATGGAGTACTCTTTGTCGACCACCTGAGCTCGCTCAAACGCCAGCTCATGCGCGGCGCCCTCAAGCGTCTGAAAAAAGAAGGCGAGGCCTGGGAAAAAGAAAATGCATGAGCTATTGACAAGCTCGGTCCCGCCCCTTAATTTTGCTATCTGAATTGAAATGGGATCGTAGTTCAGCTGGTTAGAACGCAGCCCTGTCACGGCTGAGGTCGCGAGTTCGAGTCTCGTCGGTCCCGCCATTAAAAGAAAAGCCCGCAGCGCATTTAATTAAGCGCCGCGGGCTTTTCTTTTTTTAGTCCTGCGCACAACAAGTCTTGTTTAGGCCTTGCCGCCGAAAGTGGTATGATCGTCTAGGTCGAGTAGATCGAACCAAGTGGCGATATCTTCAGCCACTTCACCCGCCGATTTATGCATATCGTTAAAGTAGGCGCGGGTATCGGCGTCGGTGGGGACGCGGGCATCGTGGTAGGCTGACCACTGAGCAATCTCCCACGGTTCGCGCGCGTGTTGGGCATTGGCCTGTATCCACTCGAGGATGGCTGCATCACCGTGACCGGCTGCGAGCTGTGCTAATAGCTGCTCCGGATCAATACCGGTATACCTAATAAAGTGCTGATCGATGGGACAGTTGTAATGGTACTCGCCATTTTGTTCGGCTATCTTCGCACGCCCCTTGTCGAGCATGCGCGGCAGGGTGACATACCCACCGAGGCGTACGCGCGGACTGCGGGGAGGGCGTTGTCTGAGGTCGGGCGCTGTCATTTGTAGGGCCTGCGTCATTTCACTTCTCCTATAATGTGGATATTGTGCGCATTAGATGACTGCGAGTCTCGTTTCGATTCTAATTGAGAGCTTCAGAGCGATCGTTTAGTATATAGCTCCGATTGGGCGCAGTTCGGTCGTACCTCATACTATTTTGGGAACAGTATTATGTCCGTTGAAAAAAAATCGGTTAAAAAAGGCACCTGGCGCACCTATACACCTTCAAACGGCCTAGCCGCGCTAAAGTGCGAGCACCTTATTGAAGATAGACAGGGCTACCTTTGGATCGCTACTTGCACGGGAGGCATTAGTCGTTTCGACGGCGAAGTATTCACTACTTTTACTGTCAGCGACGGCCTGTGTGGCATACAAGTATACAGCGTATTCGAAGATCGCCAGGGCCGT
>JBLHGI010000034.1:0-27827 GCA_047616505.1 Planctomycetota bacterium | reverse complement strand
TATGGGGGGCTCGCTCATGGAAATTTGGTGAAATTGATCGCCAAAACTCTTGATCAGCGCCAAGAGCTCAAAGAACTGCTCATCCGTCTGATAGGCCATCCAGCGCACGGAAAAAGGACCTTCCTCGTTGCCTTTGCCACCCAACCGTAGATGGTGGCTGAGCTTGCCCGCTGCATCAAAATAACCAAAGCCAAACCCATCTGCCGCGTCGAGTGCCACGCGCTGTGCCGTCAGCCGGGAACTCAGCTTCAGTTTGCGCGCCGTCAGGTCGGTGATCACTGCGCCGATGCCCGACAGCGCCAGCGTCTCGTTTAGATAGCGCATATCGCCCTTCGAGGAGAGCACCATCGCCAGCGCCTCGCCATCGACCTCGGCGACTAGCGTGCGCTCCTCTTCTATGAACAGGCGTTCGTGGTCTTTGTATTCGCCCCAGCCGGCTTCGACCCACATCTGTTTTACGGCCGTGCCGTCCTTGTCTGCTGAGTACGGTCTGACCTGCATGTCCATCCCCTACAGTGCGAATTGATATTGATAATGAATCTGCTCTACAATTCATTATACTATATGCGCCATGGTCAATCCCAATAGCAAAGTGCGCTGTAGCGCACGAGTCTCACCGCTGATTGTTCTCAAAATCGAATAATATCTGTTAGTTATATTAAAAACTGACTGCCCGCTAATTGATTATGCAAAACAAGAATGCCTTCGCCTTTGTCGAACCGGGACCGCTGCGCGACGATGATCTCGAGCTGAGATTGATCGGCACGCACTTGGCCAACCCGCGCATGGGGCACTCGCCGTCCTATACTTTTGAGATGTGCGATGTAGTCGCCGGCCAGCGCGCCGGCCGCATATCCGTGCGCATTGGCTGCTCGGATCTGTTGGTGCTCTATGCCGGTCAAATCGGCTATGGCGTAGAAGAGGCTTTCCGCGGTCGGCGCTTTGCCGCTCGCTCCTGTCGTCTCGTCTTGCCCCTGCTCAAAACGCACGGCATCAACCCGCTGTGGATTACCTGTAACCCCGACAATATGCCCTCGCGCCGCACCTGTGAGATTTTGGGAGCAGAGCTGGTCGAAATTGTAGACCTGCCCACAGACACCGAAATGTATCGCTACGGCGAACGCCGGAAATGCCGCTACCGCCTGGAACTATAGCGGTGGAAATTATACGTAGATAAGTAGATTTCAACGAGGACCTATCATGGGGATTTTTGAAACTTTATTTGGTAAAAAGAAGAAGGATGCCGCCAAGGGCTCAAAAGCAGCGGCAAAGGCGTCCACAAATGGACCGCGCGACGAAAGCGCCTCCGCCAAGGAAGTCGTGCGCTATATATTTGACCAATTGGCCAAAGGCACATAGCGCGATGCCGTGCGCGACGACCTAAAGGCGCGCGGGTTTTCGAGCCAAAGTGCCGACGACTATATCGGGCTGGTAGAAACGACGATGTTCAAACGAGGGAGTTCCTGATGGAGGTCATCGGTTGGTACTGGGCGTCGTGGACGGGCAAAATTAGCGCCACCCATGCCCGGCGACGAATGCACCTCTCCAGCTTTCGCCATGGAGCGCTTTAAGCGCTAACGAGATTCTTATAAGCGGGTCACACCCGTGACGGGCCAGCGGCAATTGGCTATTATTAGCGCTACGCGTATTTCCTAGATAGAACGGATACAACTTTAGAGGAAGAGAAGCATGGCTACCTACCAGACGACCCCCGAAACGTTGTCCGCAGAGACAATCGCACTCTTTCACCAGCGCGGATTTGCCAAAATACCTGGCATTATCTCAAAAGAAGAAGCGGCTCATTTCCGCGCCGCTGCGATAGAGGCCAGCGCGCGCGAAAAAGATGGTCGCCATCGCGAGGTCTTTAGCCAGCACGTCAATGTCTGGCGCGAGGACGAAGCCATGCGCGCACTGACGCTGCACAAAAACGTCGGTGCTGTCGCCCAAAAAATAGCGGGTGCTCCCATGCGCTTATGGCACGATCACATCCTTATCAAACAGCCCAACAACAACGTCGCCACGGAGTTTCACCAAGACCAGCCCTATTGGCCACATGCCCATTCCCCCAATGCCCTCTCGGCGTGGATTGCTCTTTGCGATGTGCCCGTCGAGCGCGGCTGTATGAGTTTTATTTCGGGTTCGCATCGCCATACGGGGTTGACGGCGCAAAACTTGCTCGACGGCCGCGATCTCTTTGGCAAATGCCCCGAACTTGAATATGCCGAACGCGTGACGCTGCCTCTACAAGCGGGTGACTGCACTTTTCACCACGCCCGCTGTGCTCATATGGCCGTGCCCAACGCAACGGATGAACCACGCGTGGCCCACGTAATTATTTTTATAGACCAGACGACGACATATATAAAAAAGAATCACGTCGTTACGGATCCTCTCGCACTAGAAGAGGGACACGTCTTAGAAGGTGAGTTATTTCCGAAGGTATAATCCGCTGCGGGTATGGGCAAACGAATTGAAAAACGAGGCTAAAGAAACGAACTGAGATGGCGCGTAAAGATATCCGCACCATTTCCATTCACTGTGCCGCCTGCAATACGTTGCTCTATAAGTATCATAAGGGCGGGCGCGGCGGTCTCGTAAAATGTTTGCTCGAGCGCATAGTCGAAGACAGAACGGCCGGTGATTGCAAGTGCCCTAAATGCGAGCAAGAATTTGCTCGCCCGAGAATGATGCAGGGGAAAAAGGCGCATAAGATTATCCAGGGGAAAGTTTTTACGAAGGGAATGTCGCGCAAATAAATGGTGTGGTCTTGTGCTTGCGCGTCCCACTTTTGCCCATGACACGGGTGCCAAGAAACCCCGTGCTATGTGTTGATTCTTTCGCGGCCCAGGTGGAAACTATCTTGTCGTAGAAACGGAGCTAAGCGAAGTCGCCCCCATCGTCGGCAATACTTCAGAGTTTTACGACGTGCTGCTCAATCTGATATTTAATGCCGTTGATGCCATGCCCCTACCCACTCAGCGCCGGATCTTCGAACCATTTTTTACTACTAAGGCCGATGTCGGCACAGGATTAGGGCTGGCAACCGCATATGCTTCGATCAAGAGCTGGGGCGGTGATATCGCCGTTGAGAGTGCGCTCGGGCGCGGCACGACTTCTATCTCGCTGCCGGCCTGGCGGGGTGCAATGCCCGCAGCAGAGACTCCAGATGCTATAATAACCCCTATGGACGAGGGGCCGGCGCGCATATTGATAGCCGAAGACGAAAGTATCATTGCCATGATGCTCGTCAACGTATTAGAGAGCGCAGGCCATCAGGTTGAGCAGGCGCAAGATGGTCTGCAGGCACTTGAGCTCTTCGCGCCCAATCGCTACGATATCGCCCTATTGGATCTGGGCATGCCGCAGTTGCCCGGCGACGAGCTTTGGCGCCGACTCAAGGAATGCGACCCACATATAGTGACTGTATTGTTGACGGGGTGGCGCCTGGGCGAGAGCGACCTGCGCCGCCAGGCCGCCGATTTCTATCTGCAAAAGCCGATTGTAGCTTCGCAGGTCAAAAAGGTCGTAGCGCAAGCTCTGGGGTTGCACTGAACGCGTGAATCGACCCTTTGACCCTGGCCTTATTCGTTGCTTATGCTATTGATTGCCCACATGCTCTCCCAAGCACGCGCTTTGCTCTATCCACGTATGATACCGACCATATTTTATTAAGGCCAAACGACCTAGCTAAGGCGCGTGCAGCGCTGGTGCAGGCTGGGCACAAAGTTGACGGCAGTTCACTTTTCCCGTAAGAATAAATGTTATGCTAAAGTGTCTAAATACGACGCCAGCATAGATACTAAAGAAATATATTACAGATCTTATTCATCAAGACCTCTATCTATACGGAGAACAAAGTATGAGCGATTATCTAGTGTATACCGGGACCTACTCACAGGATGGCAGCGAGGGTATTTACGTCCACCGTCTCGACATGAACACCGGCGCGCTCGCGCCTATTAGCACGAGCGGCGAAGTCGAAAATCCCTCTTTCTTAGACATTTCACCCGACCGCCGTTTTCTCTATGCCATCGGCGAAGTCGGTCAGGTAGACGGACGTCCAGGGGGCGCTGTCGGTGCCTTTTCCATCGATCAACAGAGTGGTTCGCTGACGCACCTCAATACGGAATCGACCGTTGGCCCCGGCCCCTGTCATATCAGCGTAGAGCGCACGGGGAAATATGTATTAGTCGCCAATTACGGTGGCGGTAGTGTCGCTATCTTGCCCGTGCGCGAGGACGGTTCGCTGGGGGAGGCCAGTGATTTTATTCAGCACGAGGGTTCTAGCGTCAACCCGAATCGACAGAAAGAGCCGCACGCGCATTCTATTGTGGTAGCGCCCAATAATAGTCACGCCTTTGCCCCGGATCTCGGCATGGACAAGATTATGATTTACAAAATAGACAGCGGCAAACTCGTGGCCGGCGACCAGTCTTTTGTTGCAGCTGACCCAGGTGAGGGGCCACGCCACTTCGACTTCCACCCCAATGGCAAATACGCCTACGTCATCAACGAAATTGGCAACACGATCACATCCTACAACTACGATGCCGACGGGGGTCGCCTCGCGGCAACGGGCTCCGTGCCGACGCTGCCCGGCGACTTTGACGGCACCAGCCATACGGCCGATATCCACGTGCATCCCAACGGCAAATTCCTCTACGGTTCCAACCGCGGCCACGACAGTCTCGTCATCTGTGCTATCGACGCGGCGACGGGCACCTTAAAAGTGCTCGGCTTCGAAAAGACCGGCGGCAAAAATCCACGCAACTTTGCCATAGATCCGACGGGCACCTACTTGCTGACAGCCAATCAGGACACCGGTGATATTTTCACCTTTCGCATTAACGGCGACACTGGTGCCCTGACAAAGACCGAACACGTGGCGCAGGTGCCCAAGCCCGTCTGTCTCAAGTTTGTGCCGGCTTTTTCATAATGGATAGCACGTCGCGCAGCGTCGCCGTTACGGGGGCACTGGGCAATCTCGGTTGGAAGTTGCTCGACCATTTGGCAGCGCACAGCACTTGTTCACGCCTGGTTGGCCTCGATGTAAAAGAGGCCGACCAGGCGCAGCGCGATGAGCTGCGCAAAGCGGCTAAGGGTCGCGAAGTAGAAATTGAATTTGTGCCGTGCGATCTGACGGATTGGCGCGATAGGCGCTGGCGCGATGCGTTCGATCGCGTCGATGCCGTCGTCCATTTTGCCGCTAAGAACCCTTATCCGGAAGCCTCTTGGTCCGACGTCGATGCCTCAGTGGCCATGAACTATAATACGGCCCATGCCGCTGCCGATAGCAAGAGCGTCAATCGCTATGTCTTTGCCACCTCCAACCACGTTATGGGGCGCTACAAGGACCGACCTCTAGGCCCGGGCGAGCTGCGCCCTGAATTGGAACCGGGCGTCGGCACGCTGTGGCACACGGGTGAGAAAGACATGGACTCGACGGTCTATGCCACGGCCAAGTGGGCAGGTGAGCGCCTCTGTCAGGCGTTGGGCCAGCGCGCAGGAGGTGAGACGAGCTTTGCCTGTGTGCGTATTGGCTGGTGTCAGCCCGGTGGGAATAACCCGCGGACGCTGTCGGCGGCGGGCACGCCCACCCAGGCTGGCAGTGGCGGTGAAGAGAGTGAGACGGACAAGTGGTACAAGGGCATGTGGTTGTCTAACGGCGATTTCTGCCAGCTCTTTCAGCGGGCGATAGAGGCCGATGCCAGCGCTTGGCCCGGTGGTTGTATCGTCGTTAACGGCATGTCGAATAATACGGGTATGAAGTGGAATCTCGAGGCGGCGCGCCAGTATCTAAATTACGAACCGAGGGACGATGTCTATGCATCCTAATTCATTGCACGAGGTGCCGGTCCAGCGCATGGCAAGCGGATTTGCCGAGGTGCTTGAATCATTTCAATTTGCGTCTATAGAGACGGTTTCCGACCCCACCTTTGCGCTGACAGCCGATTTGCGTTTGTCCTATGTCAACCCGGCCTATGTGCGTTTTGGTAGTGAAAATGGCGGTCCGGAAGTCGATTTATTTGCGGGTATTGGCATATATATCGGCGATGTGTTGGTAGGCCCGTTGTGCGACTTTTATCTCACGGCTTACCGGCGCGTCTTGGACGAGGGCGAGCGCTGGGACCATGAATACGAATGCTCTAGCTCGTCGTTATTTCGCCGCTATTTGCAAAGCATGTACCCGCTGAAGGATGGAACTGGATTAGTAGTCGTCAACCATTTGCTCGTCGAAGATGCGCATAGCTTGACGGCTGAAGGTCTCGATAGAGAGCGCTATTTAAACCAACACGGTCTTATCGTTCAGTGTTCGCACTGTCGCTGCGTTAAACGGCAGGGGGTGGAACACCAATGGGATTGGGTGCCCGATTGGGTAGCGGATTGTCCGAAGGGAACAACCCATTCCCTGTGTAGCACCTGTTTTACTTATTATTCCGGTCTTCTATAGCCTTTGATCGACAAGAAAAAACGAATGGGGTAAAGGGTTGCTATTCGACGGCTCTTAGCGCCTTCCATTGGAGACTTCCCATGACGGCTCTCACTGCTTTTTCCGTGCCCTCGGCCCAAGCTTTGAACGAGCGCGTCTTGTGCCACTATGTGCTAGCTACCCCGGTCCGCTGCGATTTTCTCCACTTCGGTGTCAATGAGACCTACCGGGTCAGCGCTGCCGTAAAAACGTATTTCTTGCGCCTTTACCGCCGTGGTTGGCGTTCGCGCGGAGAGATTCTCGCCGAAGTGGATATGCTGCTCTATTTGCACCGCCGCCGCCTGCCCGTGTCCTATCCAATAAAAAGAAGCAACGGTTCGTATCTGACGCGTGTGGATACGCCGGAAGGAGTGCGTTATGCGGTGCTTTTTTCAGCGGCACCCGGAAAAAATTCGGACCTCAACTTTAGCCAGTGTAGCGACTACGGCGAATTGACGGCGCGTTTGCACCTCAGCCTAGACCAGAGAAAGCGCGACACGCGGCGCTTTGATATCGATGTAGATCATTTAGTGCGCGATCCGCTGCGGACGATTGCTCACTTTTTAGAACAGCGCCCACAAGATCTCGGCTATTTGCGCGAAATGGGCGAGGCCTGTAGTGCCAGAGTGGAAGGCTTATTGTCGCGCAGTGCACCCGAATACGGCTCCTGCCACGGTGACCACCACGGCGGCAACCTGCACGTGGACGCAAAGGGCGGTATTACACTCTTCGATTTTGATTGCTATGGCTACGGTTGGCGCGCCTACGATATCGCCGTTTTTCGCTGGATTCACGGCCCGTGGGAGGCCGGTGCTAGTCGGGCGCAGAAGGCGAAGAAAACGCGCACTTGGAATGCCTTTATTAGCGGTTATGAGCGGGTGCGCACGCTGAGCAAGAACGAGCGGTTGGCCGTCGACTATTTTGTGGTGCTGCGTCAGATCTGGCTTATGGGTTTGCACACACAAGGGGCGTATGCCTGGGGCAGCGGCTGGATAAACGATGGTTATTTTGATCATCATATTGCTTATATCAAGCGTTTTTTGGTAGAGCGAAAGCTGTTTTGAAAGCGCTCTACATTTTAAGCTCGCTAAGAAGTGCTAAGGCCAAGGAGAGTTGGTTCACCCCGCGCACGGGTGAATACGGCAGCATCGGCACAGTCGACTGTGCCGAGAAAGTCTCTTTTGAGCCGCCCTTTGATGCTGAGGGCCGCGACTGGGTACTCGTCGTGGATGCGATCTAAAGTGCGGATGCGGATGATTTTATGCGGTGCTTTGGTTTGTTGTACTTGCCATAACTTGATCTTTCAGATAGTGCCCGGTTCAGTTTTTATTTATAGCGAATCTTATGCCTGAGTCGGGGGATTATCGTTACTTTGCCAGCGTGATGAATATTTTCGGAGAGTGAAAAAGTTGACCTATTTCCATTAATAATACTTATGGATCCCGTCACAATTCTATATTTTCTCTGAGATGTGCTTGATATAAAAAGTAAACCTGGAGCCTGTTTGATATTATGCGCGGGGTATAATGAGATATACTAGCGGGCAGGTAGTGTATAATGGAATATCCTAGCGAGCAGGCGGTATAATCACTAGTTAGCGCGAACTGCAGACATTGGAGTCTTTAGGCGAGGCGTGCATGAGCTCAGCCTGACGACAGAGAAATGGAAGTTTCTATGAAGTGAAGTGTATGGCTTGATTCTACCAAAGAGAGGCCAGTGATCTTATTGAGTATGACATTGTGTGATCATAGCAGTAGACTACAACCGGCGGCTTCGACCAAACGAATAGGAGATAAAGATGATAACGATTGACTCGCGAGCACTGTTAGCAGGCGTTACTCTTCGTCGGTACGACTGGTTGTGCTGGCACCATGAAGGCGCGTCCTGAGGCAGCGGCGGTCGAGGGCCTCGAAGTGACTCTTACGCATGAGAAGACAAGTAAAGCACAAGTAAAGCACAAGTAAAGCTTTTTCGCCGAACGAACCTGGTGAGGCACCAGATGCGAAGAAAGACGACGTCTTCGTCGTCACAGAGGCCAGCAAGCGGCCGTCTCTGATCATTCGAGTCTCAAAGGATCCTGGAGGAATGACATATGAGGAGAGAGACATTCAGCCTGGATTAATGCGGATAACTGATGGATGGCGGGTGAAGATCGACGACATACCAGGGCGGATCGACCATCGACGACTCATCAACTTCCGAGTCACAAAGGCTGGAGAGACCACACAGCACAACTATTATGTCAGGTACGTGAAGGAATGGCGGTTGTGGAACGGACTGAGCTCGCCGGTTCTATACAGGATTGATGGTGGTCCTTCAAGCTTTGGACTCTCTGACTTTTCACCATCTATTGCAGCCGGACCAAGATGGTACTATGGATCAGGGCGGACGAAATATATAGGGCTAAACGCCATGCTCACTATCTTCACCTCCAGCGATAAGGACGACGCGGACCGTCCGTTCTCCATGGGAGTTGGTCTGATAGCTGACGCGGGTGGCATCTTCCAGCTTGGCGGAAACTACCAGTTCAAGGACAAGAAGGCATACATCGTGATGGGAATACGGCCCGAGATCTGGAGTATTGGGAATGCAAAAGGGAGCGACTAAAGGTGGAGGCGTTCGCGCTAACATGGGTTGGAGCAGACGGCTCTATTGGTGATTCAAAGTTGGATTGGTGATTCGCTGGTTTGGGTTGGTCGTTCATGGCAAGCGGTGGATCTGTCCGCAGCTCAACCCTGCGTTATGTGTATCTTCAAGGCTTCCTAAGGCCTAAATGCTCGACGTAGGGATTAAAGTCTTTATCGCTAAAAAGTAGAGAGATTTTATTTTCAATACAGAAAGTCGCGATCCAGTTATCAACTGACTTTCTGATAGTGATTCCTTTCTTTTTAAGTTTTCTGTAATTATCGGCGCTAACCAAGGCAAGTTCAGGCGTAACAATTTGATAGATTGGAAGTTCAGTAAGTATTTCCTTCGCTAGTTTGTAGTCTTTATCGCTTCTGAAACCCTGGAGAACTTCCGCAAGAATTACATCGCCGATACATATTGTGTCCGTCGATAGAAATTCGTCGAGTAATGTGGTTTCGGTGTTCTCAACGCCATTGAAATAGTCGATCCAGACGCTAGAGTCCACCAGAATCATCTGGTCTTTCTCATCTCAGAAAGATCGCCTTCCCAAGATAATTTTCCTCTAAACTTTCGGATTCTCTCTTGCTTCTTCAACCGAATGAGAGTCCTAAGCCCCAATTCAACAGCTTCCCTTTTAGTATTCAAGCCTGTAGCCTTTAAAGCATCACCCATAAGCTTGTCATCGATTACTATATTAGTTCGCATGGTTAAATCCTGTGAATGAGAGTATACACATGATAATCGAATATGATACACATAACAAGCGCATGCAGTCGGACACATTACTGCTCGCTCCGCTCACAGCAATGTGCCGCAGCTCAACCCTGCGTTAGATGGCCAAGCCTAAACTTGGTAGATAAGTGAGGGCGACTAGCTGGACACAAGGGAAAGACTGTGCACACTACAGGCAGGACTCAACGGAGAGCAAAACCCAGTAGTCTGACCAAAGAGATGTGGTCTCAGGCGCTCTCAAGCTCTGATGAGATGATTTTGCCAAGGTCCTCAGGTGAACTCCCAAGAGCCAGATGTGATTTGACCAATAGGTCGAGGGACACTGTTGGATCTCCGGCTTCCATCTTGGCGATCCGAGACTGGCTCGATTGAAGAAGTTTGGCCGCTTGTATTTGAGTAAGGTGCCGCTTCTTGCGACGCTGACGAAGCGCATCTGCTAACTTGAGACGCATGTCGATGTAGGCAGATTCCTCAGAGGAGAGTTCCAGAAACTCCGCCGTCGATCCTGTCTTCCATCCAGCTGCCGCAAGCTTCTTTCGTTTCGTGTCATTCATCGTGATGTATGGTCCGAGTTAGAGGACATCGTAAAGCTGGATTCGCTGTCTGCAGGCGTCGATGATACGCTTCGGAGTCTGGGATGTCTTCTTTGAAAACACTTCCAGAATCACTATGGCATCCGGATCGACTCGGTAGATAATGCGCCAGATCTGATCCTCGTCCGTGATGCGTAGTTCATGACACCGACGACCGATGGATGGCATCGACCTAGAGTGGGGCATGGTCAGTCGATCTCCTCGTTGGAGTCGACGGAGAAGAAATCCGGCCTCAAGCCCGGCCTCCGTAGACAATGGAGGCGTACTGACCTCGCCGTGGAGCCAGACTAGCGGCTTGTCATATGGACTCATAGGTCGAATATATGTCACATCAGACATATTGACAAGCGGAGATTGAGAGGGCGGAGGAGTTACCATCTAACATGGGATTGGGCAGACAGATTGGCAGTGGTTAGAATTCGGGCGCAGGTTCCAGTAAACGTTCGGTTGTTCAAGGCAACCGGAGACTTTGGCTGTGGCTCAACACTGCGTTAGATCAATTCAGCCGTGATCTGGCTTATCTGGAATATCTAAGCTTCGACGAGTTCGATTAGTATTTTTATTACTCCGCAACGTTGGCATACTAACGGAAAACGGCGATATCGTTGGTAAAAGGATGATTCATAGAACGGCGGATTGGGGCCGGATCACTCATTGTCTGATGGGACGAGTTGTGCCCGCTATACTAATTCGCAGGTAAATAGTGTTCCAACGCCTCTTTGACGACTTGGTTTAAGTTCGTGCCCTCTTCTCTGGCATATAGAACGGCTTTACGATGCAACTCGCTGCCCGTGCGCACGTTGAAGGTCCCCTTAAAAGGCTGTTCCGGTTCTATGCCTTTTTTTGCGCAGTCGTTTAAGTAGTCTTCTACTGCTTCGGAAAACGCCCTGTGCAGCGATTCGACATCCGTCCCTTCATAGCTGACTAGGCTGCGTATAAACTCGATCTTGCCGTGAAACACGCGATCCTCATCGCTGTAGTGAACAGATCCCGTATACCCTTTATAACTCATAGCGTCTTTCATAGGATACCCTCCCGTTTAAATAGATCTATTATCTGCGTTATCTGATATTTCTTGAGCACATTACCAGGATGCGGTTGATGCAAACTAATCCAGCCTCGGTCTGGGTGTAAAAATTTCCTACGCGACCCAGCAGTCTTGCCTGGTTTTACTGCGCGATACCCCAGTGCATTCAATAAGCAAGTCAGTTCATCCCAACTGAAATCGCGCGGTTCTCGCTGCAACCGTGCGAGTAGTTTCTCTTTGCGTCCCATTGATAAAAAGAAATTAAAATGGATTATTTTTGCAACTAAAAAAAGTTGCAAAAATAATCTGCGACGTTGGCAAATGGGTCTTCCTCGACGGCGAGAAAGTCGCTTTTCCGCCGCCCTTTGATGCTGAGGGCCGCGACTGGATGCTCGTTGTGGGCGCGATTTAAAATGCACATTGACTAGTTCCACTCATTTGCGGACGATTTTACGCAGCGCCCTAGCTTCTGACTGGGTGCTGCATTTTTATCGAAACAAATAACGAGGTAAAGCACTATGAGAAGAACTGTATGGGCAATTTCGTTTTGTTGTTTGCTCGTTGGCACCGCACTGACCACGAGCGCAGAAGCTTCTAAACTCGCCGACACGACCTGGCAGGTCACACTCGACACGGGCAGTCTAGGCCCTATTGAATTTTATTTGCATATGGCAGAGCGCGACGGCGCTCTATATGCTCACAGCAATTCCGCCGCTCTCGACCTAATTCGGGCCTTGCCCGGTGCACAGGGCGAAGAGGTGGATCTGCGTGATGGACTTCTTTCGTTTGTACTAGAGCCTGCAAAAAACGGCTATGTCGGGCGACTGATGGCCCCGTGGAGAAATGCCGACGTAGTGCTCGAAGTAGTGGATGGGCAGCTCAAAGGTTCGCTCAAAGGCAGCTGGTTTGCCGGCGATTTTGTCGGCAAGGCAGTCGAGAGCACGAAGCCGCTGCGCGACTATGTCGCTATCATAGAGCGCTTTGACGGCGTAGTCGCGGACAAAGTCTTTCAGCCGAAAGAGCTTAACCGTGCGGCGTATCAGCAGTTTCGCCAGCGCCTAGGCGCCATTGCGGCAGTTGCCAACGACGATCTCGACTTGCTGCTCGGTGCCGACTTCGCCTGGACTAACGAGCCTTTTTCCCATTTTCAACTGCGGCGCTTCCCCGCTCCTGCCGAAGCCATTATCGCTCACTTCGATCAGATGCGCGTCGGCTACGAAGCGGCGCGCGTGGAATTTGATGGCGCGCTTGCCATACTGCGTGTCGATACGATGATGGGCAACGATACGATCGAACAGATTGAAGCTGCTTACGCGGCCATCGATTCGGCTGCGAGTAAGGCGCTGATCATCGATCTGCGCGGCAACGGCGGCGGTGCTTTCGCCGTAAAATCATTGGTCGGGCACGTCATCGACGAGCCGCTTTATCCGGGCTATTTTGTCGCGCAGAAATGGAACGCCGTGCACGACCGCCAACCCACGGCGCAAGAGCTGGAAGCCATTGCACCGTGGAGCGGTTGGTCGATCAGCGCGTTCTGGCGCAGCATACAAGACGAGGGTATTATGCGGTTGCGCTTTATGCCGGCTGAGCCCAATTTTGATGGCCCTGTGTACGTATTAGTAGACGGGGGCTCGGCATCGGCTACCGAGTTAGCCATCGATGCATTTCGCTCGTCAGGTGCGGTGACCTTAGTTGGCGAAAAGACGCCGGGGCAGATGCTCTCGCAGAGTTTCTTTGATGTGAGCGATGGTTTTGTCGTCACGCTGCCGGTGGCCGATTATTTCTCCGTGCAGCACGGGCGCATCGAAGGCGTGGGCGTGGATGTAGATGTGCGGGTTAGATCAGATCAGGCATTGGACAAGGCGAAAGCGTTGGCCGAGAAGGCGCTGCGCCAGCCCTGATTAGCACGCGCCTTATTTGATCAATAAGTTATTTAGAGAAAGAGCCATCTTAGGTAATGCCGTGGTAGAACAGAAGGGACACCGTTGAAGACACTCTCGGACGAGGACGTCCATTTCTTTCGCGACCAAGGGTATCTAGTCCGTCGCGCCGTTTTTACAGCCGATGAGATCGTGCGACTGCGAGAGGGGTACGACTATATTACTGCGCTCGTCGAGCGCGGTGGCATTGACGAGCAATATCTGACGGGCAAGGGGCCGGAAGTACATATCCACGTGCAGGCACCTGAGGGAATATCTGCATCACAAGCAGTGCGATATCTGCGCAAGGTGCAGTGGCCTTCCATGCTGCATTCCGCCTTTGAAGAGATCCGCAACAGCGCGAAGTTTCCCGCACTGCTGGCCCCGCTAATCGGCACATCCCTTAAGCAGTTTATCAATCAGATCAATTTCAAGATGCCCGCTGGCGAGATCGCATTCCCCTGGCACCAAGATATCCGACCGACTCCCGCTTTCCGCCAACAGGAGAAGAACTATGTGCAGACGATTGTCGTCGTCGACGAGGCGACGGTTGCCAACGGATGTCTGCACATCGTGCCGGAGAGCCAAAAACTCGGCAACTTAAAAGTAGCTCGCTACGCCGCAGGGCAGATCGAGGACCACGTCGATGTGTCCAAGGCCATTCCATTGGAGGCTTCACCAGGCGATGTGGTGATGTTCACGCCCTATACTGTGCACGGGTCAACGGCAAATACAACGAACGAACCAAGGCGGTCCTATATCAATGGCTTTGTGCGTGCATCAGCCTGTGACGTTGGCAAGTGGGCTTTCCTCGACGGCAAGCCGGTGCCCATTACCAGCGATCACGATTATCACGCGATCTGATGCGCTACCTGATCCCACTTTCCGGCGGTTTGGAACGAGTTGGCGAAAGAGATGCGTGCGATCGAAGAGTTCCTACTGCGGCAACCAGCGCGGATGGTCGGCGCCCATCTCATCTAAGCCCTTGGTCAGCGCGCGCGCATTGCGCCCATCGGCATCGGCCACCCATATAGAGGGCGAATCGCCGGTGGTTGCGCGGCAGAACAGGAGTTGGGTCCCGTCTGGCGACTGGCTCTGGCGAAAGTTCCACATCCCTTCCTCACTTGGCGTCAACGGTTTGCTCGCCCCCGTCGCAATATCGATGCGGTCGATCTGCGTACCACCGCAGGCCTGTTCCGGGTTGAAGTCGCGATTAAAGTGATCCGTATCCGGGCGCTGCGACTGGAACTCCCACGCCACTTTAGCAGCGGGCGAGCGCCGCGGGACCAATAGCGCCCCATCGTGCGTCCATGCCACCATATTGGAGCCGCCGCCATGGCGCTCGCGCGGTCCATACGTCGCCGCGAACCACAGTGCCTGCCCTTCTGTGAGCATACGGAGTTCCGACCCATCCGGGCGCGCAATACACACATCGGCCCAATCGTGGCCTGGATCTTCTGCGTAACGACATCCCATAAAAGCGAGCCATTCGCCGTCGGGTGACCATTGTGGCCCAAAGTAGAGAGAGTCGGCGTCTTTCGCGACTAACGTTCGTTCGCCGCCTTCTACATTGCTGGTCCAGATTTGGTAGCCTGAAGGACTGGCCAAATGATAGGCCAAGCGCTGTCCGTCTGGGCTTAGGGCAAAACCGTAGGGCAGGCCCTCGCCCAAACGCGTCACTTCGCGCGCGTCCGTGCCGTCGAGGTTCGTGCTGTAAATCTGTCCACCTTCGTCGCGCACGACCTGTAAGAGCATGCGCTCGTCGCCGATGAGTAACTGCGGCGTCTCAAATACAGCGCGTCGTTGCCGGGTGGCAATCTCTGTCAGTGCATCTTTTTCTAAATCGTATACCCAGATATGGGTCGGCGTTTTGTGATAGTATTCGGCAAAAGGTTTGCCGGGCCCGTCGCGCCGTGCCTCCATGCTCAGAAAGAGCACGCGGCGGCCGTCGGAGAAAAAACCACAGGGTTGCCACGTCTCCTGCTCTGGTATATCAAAATCGAAATAGTGCACCCCGTTGCCGTCGGCGCTCATCATTGCCGTGCGGCCCTGAGAGGTGAAGAAGAAGCGCAACGTTAGGGCTGCCATTTTTTTGCGAAACGCCGTGCGATTTCCACGTGCATCTGGATGCCACAGAGCAGCGCATCGTCGTTGAAATCGAAGTCGGGCTGGTGCAACATCGGGTACGAGTCGACCCCCTTAGAGCGCAACCCTAGACCAAAGAAGAACGCCGGCACGCGCTGCGAATAAAAAGCGAAATCCTCAGCGCCCATCATGGGGGTTTCTAGTTCTAAAGGCTCAATTTGGCCTGCTAATGCTTCGCGCACTATTTCTTCCGCTACACCGCGCGCCCGCGCGTCATTAGAGAGCGCGGGGTAGCCATTTTCGTCAAAGACGACTTCGGCTTGGCCACCGAAGGCCGCCGCCGTATGCTGGGCAATATCTTGCACGCGCGCGATGGTTTTCTGGCGCGTCTCTTCGCTCAGCGCGCGCACTGTGCCGACCAAGCGCGCCGTCTGCGGAATGATATTGCTCGCCGTACCGGCCTCGATTTGGCCAATCGTGACCACCACGCTGTCGAGTGGGTCCGTATTGCGCGCGACGATAGACTGTAGTGCCACGACGATCTGCGCGGCGATATAGACGGTGTCGATGCCGTGGTGCGGAAAGGCCGCGTGCGCTCCTACGCCTTCGACCTCGATTACAAACTCGTCGGCGCTGGCCAGCGCCACACCGGTGCGCAGAAAGATCTGCCCGACCTGCATATCGGGCACGCCGTGCAAACCAAAGATCGCCGCCACATCCGGCCCTGTCAGTGCGCCCTCTTGGCACATGCGTTTGCCACCGGCGCCACCTTCCTCGGCCGGTTGAAAGATAAATTTTACCGGCCCCTCTAATTCGTCGGCGCACTCGCCCAACACGCGCGCGGCACCGACCAGACACGAAGTGTGGCCGTCGTGGCCACAGGCGTGCATTTTGCCCTCTACCTGCGAGCGATAGGGTTTGTCGCCTTGCTCAGCCATCGGCAACGCATCCATATCGGCGCGCAGCGCCACGCAGGGGCCTGTTTTATCGCCAGCTAAGACGGCGACTATGCCGGTGCCTGCCACACCCGTGCGCACCTCTAGGCCCGGAATTTTTTTGAGCTGGGCCAACACTTGAGCGGCCGTGCGCGTTTCTTCGTAGCCTAATTCCGGATGCTGGTGCAAGTCGTGGCGCAGCTCGACTATTTCCGGCAACACGGCGTCAATTAACGAGTGGATCTCTCTCATTGTCTCTCCTACCAATTGGTATACGAACCGTCGCGGCGCTTCAAATGGGGAGCCTCCCAATACTTAAATTCCTGCTCGCCTGCCAGCTCTTCGTTAAACTCTACGCCCAGTCCCGGTGCATCCGGCACGCGCAGCATCGATCCCTCCAACTCGATCTGGGTTGGGAACAAGTCGTCGTCCTGCGACTTGATGTCTTCTCCCGGCGATACTCTGTGCTCAAGCCATGCAAAGTTGGGCACCGCCGCCGACATATGCACCGATGCCGCCGTGCAAATGGGGCCTAGCGGGTTGTGCGGCATCAGATCGATATAGTGCGCCTCGGCTAAACTGGCTACTTTCATCGCCTCGGTAAAACCGCCGATATTACAAATATCGACACGCGCAAACTGCGTAATACCCCGCTCTAGGTAGGGTGCAAACTGCCACTTGCTGGCAAACTCTTCGCCGATGGCAAAGGGGATATCGACCATGGTGCGCAAACTCTCGTAGGCCTCGGGAGATTCGTCGCGAATGGGCTCTTCGATAAAGTCGAGTGTGCCGGCGGGCATGCGCTGGCAGAACGAAGCGGTTTCGGCTACGGACAGACGATGGTGGTAATCGACGCCCAGCACTGGGTCCGGTCCCAATTCCTGGCGCAACTCTGTAAACCACGAGGCCGTAATACCGATCGTTTCGCGTGGCTCGTAGGTATTGGGGTCGTCGTATTTTTTGCTCGCGGAGCCGCCGACGCGCAGTACGTCCCAGCCCATATCGAGCAGCGTCTTGCACTTGTCGACGAGGTCCTGCTGCGTCGCAGCGCCCGTCGTGGCAAAACAGGGTATCAAGTCGCGGTGCTTGCCGCCCAAAAGTTGGTATACGGGCACGCCCAGCGCCTTGCCGACAATGTCGTAGAGCGCGATATCGATCGCCGAAATAGCTGCCGTCAGCACGCGCCCGCCCTCGAAATACTGGCTGCGATACATCTCTTGCCACAGTGCACCCATTTGGCGCGGGTCGCGGCCCAAGAGGAATTCGCGGTAGTGCTTTACGGCTTCAGCGACGGCGAGCTCGCGCCCCGATAGCCCCGATTCTCCCCAGCCGTAATAGCCTTCGTCCGTCTCCACTTTGACGACGAGTTGGTTGCGGTTGCCAACCCAGGTGGGATAGGTCTTAATATCGCTGATCTTCATAGCACGGATCTCCGTAAGAAAAAGTGAGTATACATGCGTGTTTTCTATGCTAGTCTGGGTGCTGCACCTATAAAGAGCACTTCGTCAAGCGCGCAATAATGCCACAAACTCGTCGTAAATGTCCGCCGTGGCGATGACTAGTTCTCGTCCCCAAAGTTCTTCCAATTCACCATCGGGCACGGTTCCCACGTGCCCTACACGGGCTCCCGCCTCGCGGGCAATCAGTGCCGCCGCCGCAAAGTCCCAGGCGTTGATCGTTTCGTAATAGACGTCCAGGCGCCCCATCGCCACCCAGCAGATATCGACGGCTGCTGCACCAATACGACGAATGTCGCGACAGTGATAGAGCACCTTGTGCAGGCGTTCTAAGAGGGCTACGCGCCCATCGCGGTCATAGGGGAAACCGGTGCCGACGAGCGCGCGCGCCAGTTCCGAACAGTCGCTGGTGCGTATGGCCACCCCGTTGAGAAAAGCGCCCATGCCTCGTGCGGCGCTAAAGGTCTCGCTCTGAAACGGACAGTGGACGACGCCAGCGCGCATTTTTCCGTCGTGCGCAAAGGCGATGGAAATGGCTACCTGGTGCTGGTTGTAGGCGTAGTTGACAGTGCCATCAATCGGATCGATGATCCACAGCGGTCCGCGTAGCTTTTCGGCGTTGGAAAAGTCGGGGGAGGATTCTTCTGATAAGATTGCGTGCTCTGGGTATTTTTCTCTAATGGCAGCGCAGATCAGTTCGTCGGCCTGGAGGTCGGCCGAGGTCAGCAGCTCGAAACCCTGTTTATAGCTCAGCTCGAGGGTCTGCCCGCTGCGCGCGTCTACAATCAGCTCGCCGGCGCGCTGCGCTAGCGCTTTGGCAAAGGCGAGGACCTCCGAATTCCCGGTGTTATCTGCATCCGTTTCAGCGCTCATTTCTGCAGCCGAATTTCCATCGGGTACTGTGAGAGATTTTCCGGTCCGGACTCCGTAATCAGATACATGTTTTCTAGGCGCACCCCAGCGCGCGCTGCGGGAATATAGGCCCCCGGTTCGATCGAGACGACGTGCCCGACCTGGAAGATGCCGCCTCGTGTCGGATTGACATCGGGCATTTGGTGCGCCCGCATGCCGATGGTATGACCGCCATGGTGTCCCAGGCCCGCTTCTTTGAGCGCCGGATGCTCGCGGATATAGGCATCCATCGCCACGGCGCACTCGCGGCTGTCTTTGCCCGGCTGTAAATAGTCGCCGATGCGATCGTGAAAGGCGCGTAGGTGCTCGTAGACCGACTCCTGTAGCTCGCTGGGTTCGCCGACGGCAAAAGTGCGACAGAGATCGGACCAATAACCGCGATAAATAACCCAGGCATCGATGATGTAGAGCTCGCCGTCTTCGATCTTGCGATCGCGGGCAAAGCCCCCCCCCTGACCGCATTGGTAGTCGCCGTCGTGAAATACCTTTTCACCGGCGGCTAGGTGTGCCGCTCGCTGTGCGGCTGCGAGTACTTCCAACTCGTTGACGCCGGGGGCAATGGTCTTTTGTGCCGCCGTATAAGCGGCTAAGTCGATTTCGATCGCTCGACGCATTAATGCGATCTCGTCGTCGTCTTTGATTTCCTGCATCTGGTGCAAACCCTCGTCCATATCCACCCATTTTGGAGCGCCACCCAGTCCCTTTTCCACGTGTTCGGCCAAGATCTTGGGCATAAACTCGCGCTGGTAACCGACGCGGGCGGCTTTTGTGCCGCGCGCCTGCAAGCGGTCGGCGACCAATTCGCTGAGCTGCGTGCGCATATAGGAATTGACTGTGCCGCCCAAACTGCACACGTACGTAGCGCATTCATCGACCAAGGGCTCTCCGGCATCGCTGTGCGCCGCCATCCAAGTGCCACCAGCTGCTTCGATCCATAAAAGAGCGGGCTGTGCCGGGAATTGTTCGGGGAACAATACTCCCGTGAAATAATAAATTTCCAGCGGATGGACTAAAGCAATCGCGTCGATCTCGGCCTCACTCAGGCGTGCTCGTAGGCGGTTCTGTCGAGTGCGGCACCCTTCTTTTGTCAGCATGTATCGTCTCCTAATCTGCCTTCTCCACAGCGGCCGACATCGACCCCTTACTTCTGGGTAAACGCCAGTCGGCGCCATAGCTATGGATTTGGCTGCGTTTGAATTCGGCCTGTTCTTTGTTGGTAGTATAGACGATAGAACGCCCGCGACGATCCACTTCCTGCGCCATGTGCCAAGCCGCCGAACGGCTGTGGCTGAGTAGTTTTGTCAGCATCTCGACCACGTATTCGTAGGTGTGGTCGTTATCGTCAAACAAAACAACGTGGTAGCTCGGTATCGATTGGGCGAGCTGGTCGCTATCGACCTTGATTTCTATGATAGTATCAGGCGGTGTCTGCGTCATCTTATTATAATTGTAACCTTGCGTGGGATACTGATGTAGTATACTGCGCCGTTTAACATATCAAACGCCATCCGCTCTGAAAAGGCAGGCTGTGAATTTGTATGAATGACGACTTAAAACAGTTTCTGCACGGGCGCCACCCCTTTGCCGTCGAAACGGTGCACTGGGGTAGCGATATGGAATTGCAGCAAAGCTACTATCTCGGGGACGATATTCCTCCCGATAGCTATATCACTTCGGTGCGCGCAGTGCTACTAAAGGGCGACGAGGTCCTCGTTTTCCGCGATAGGATGGGCGATTACCACCTGCTGCCCGGTGGCCGTCGCGACGCGGGCGAAACGCTCTTGCAGACGCTGGAACGAGAAATGCGCGAGGAAACAAGTTGGACCATTGCCGCACCAGAGCCCATCGGTTTTATGCATTTCTAGCACCGGACCCCCAAGCCGCCGGCTTATGCCTATCCGTATCCCAGTTTCCTACAGTTTGTATATGCGGCCACTGCGCAACAAAAACTGCACGATACAGCGATTGAAGACGAGTGCGCGACTTTCACGGTCAGGCTGCCAGCCGCTGCTGTGGGGCTGGCCTCTTAAATAGAGCGCAATATCTGTTCGTAGTGCGCGACGGCTTTCTCCAATTCGGCCAGCGCTTCCGCTCTCTCGGCCAGGTCCCCTTGTCGCCCCATCACCTCTAGGCGGCGTGCGGCGGAAAACGCCGGATTCTCTCCGAGCAATCCCAGTATGCCTTTATAGGCATGCGCCACGGATACCAGTGCTTCGGCATCTGCGTCGGCTACCGCTTGGCGCACTGGGTGCAGTCGCTCGGAGCCCGCCTGTATAATCATCGCCACCATCTCGCTCAATAAGTTTTCGTCGTCGCCAACCCATTCCAACGCCGTAGCGCGTATGGGGTATGTCTGGTCGGGCTCCGAGGCCTTATTCTGTTCTGGTGATTTATTCATTGCGACATCGTAAGACCAAAGGCAAAAGGTGTGAGATCTAAGTGCGGGAAAGGGCTGAATCCCGTCATGTAGAGCGCGTTGCCCAGCCACGGAGCCGCGCAACAACTCAGTACCACAATGAGCCTGCGTCTATATTCTGGCGGCACGCGCTGAGCCATGCGATACAGGAGCACGGTGCCAGACACTAACATTAGATAGGCATAAGCCACGTGCAGGTAGTAGAGGGGGCCGGGGGTAACGACCAGCACGCCAAAACCCCCTGTGTCGAGAATGGCCTTCTCGCTCCAATAGAGTTGATGCCAGTGATCGGTCCAAACTAGGGCGATAATAAGCGGGGGTTCTAGCGCAAGCCAGGGCGTTAGGCGCGGTAATGGCACCGCGGGTCCGCGCGTATAGCGCAGCGCAAAGAGCAGAAAGAGCGTCGCACGACGGCCACGCCGAATTTGCGGGCAATTCGCCCAGCGCTCAGAACGCGTTGATGTTCGAGCTCGCACTGCAACTATATAAAGGAGGCAACTGCGCGGTCTGTCCTCCCTTCTCGCCTAGTAATATTTGCGCGGCGCAGCGGATGACAGGCGGGTCGTTTTTGGGCAGTGTACATACCAAGCTCACACTTCCGGAGGTACTGCGTGAAAGAGATGAGTTCCAAGGAGCGCGCACTCACCGCCTTTGCTCATCAGAAGCCCGATCGCGTTCCAATAAACTATCTATCGAACCCCGGTATTGATCTCCGTTTGAAGGCCCACTACGGCCTTGCCGCCGATGATGACGAAGGATTACGACGGAAAATAGGGGTGGATTTTCGCCGTATCGACGCTCCCTATATAGGCCCCCAACTGCATGCTGATGTGCCCGAGCGGCAGGTCGATATGTGGGGTATTCATCGCCGTTGGATCGAACACGAGAGCGGCGGTTATTGGGACTATTGCGATTTCCCGCTCAAAGAGGCGAGTCTGGATCTCATCGAGAATTGGCCGATGCCCTCTGCCGACGACTTTGACTATGCCCACGTCACCCAGCAGTGCAGGCTGTATCAAGACTATTGCTGCATGGCTGGCAATCCCGGCGTTGGCGATATCATCAATAGCACTGGGATGATCCGCACCATGGAACAGGTATTGGTCGACCTGCTGCTCGATGATGCGGCCTGTCTGCGCTATATCGACCGCAAGAACGCGGTGCAACTCGCCGTGATGGAACGCATGCTCGAAGCCGCCGGTGGCGGTATTGACCTCTTGTGGATCGGCGAGGATTTGGGCACCCAGCGCGGACCGCTAATTAGCCTCGAACTCTTCCGGCGTCATCTGCGCCCGCGCCATCAGCATTTTGCAGACCTCGGAAAGGCCCACGAGATCCCCGTCATGTTGCACTCCTGTGGTTCGAGCAGTTGGTCCTTCGACGATTTTATCGAGATGGGAATCGGCGTCATCGACACGTTGCAGCCCGAGGTGAAGGATATGTCGCCGCCCTATCTCAAAGAGCGCTACGGCGATCAATTGGCCTTCCATGGCTGCATTTCCACGGCGGGTCCCGTCGCCTACGGCACGGTTGCAGAGACGGTCGAAAACGTGCGTCAGACGCTGGAGATTATGATGCCAGGCGGCGGCTATGCCTTGGCCCCAACGCATCAATTACAGGATAACTCGCCAACCGAGAATGTGGTAGCTCTCTACGAGACGGCTCTCCATTGCGGGCAGTACTTATAAAAGTGAGGGGAATGCCATGATAGAAATGCCCTTAGGCAATAATATCGACAGCGCTTGGATTGGGCCGGAACGGGTTGTGTTGGCCACTTCCGTCGACCGGCTCGGCAAGAGCAATATCATCACGATCGGCTGGGTAATGCGCACGAATATGGACCCTCCCGTATTGGCCATCGGCCTGAGCAAGGGCAGCTATAGCTGCGCCAATATTTCGCGCACTGGTGAATTTATGCTGGCCATTCCGGGGTTGGATTTGGCGGCAGCCGTGATGTATTGCGGCAGCCATTCGGGCGCCGACGTCGACAAATTCAAAGAGGCAGGGCTGACACCGGCTCCGGCCAAAATCGTTCACCCGCCTCTGATAAAAGAATGTCTGTGCAATCTAGAATGCAAAGTGATAGCGACACAGGAAGTACATGCTCACCGAGTTTTTTTTGGCGAGGTCGTAGCGCAACGGGAGCAACGGGAGCAACGGGAGCAACGGGAGCAACGAGAGCAACGAGAGCAACGAGAGCAACGAACGCAGCTTGTTAATCGTCGGCGAGGAAAGCGGTTACGAAACAGTGCATGAGCAGGCGGGATTCCGCCTCGGTGCGGTAGGAGACGGCTGAGTTTTCGCGTCAAGAGAAGTCCTATGAATAACCGAGAGAACATTCTGTGCGCCGTGCGTTTTGAAAAGCCGGGCTACATTCCAATCTCCTTTCACTTGGCCGGTAAGGTCTGTATCGAATTGGACATCAAATGCTAGAAGGAGCGTTGACTTTGACTGAGAATACCAGCGCCGAAGACGCCATGAACAATCGCCAGCGCGCCCTGGCTGTGCTCAACTATGAACCCTACGATCGCTTGCCCATCGTCCACTTTGGTTTTTGGGGCGGTTATACGCTACAGAAATGGGCGGCCGAGGGGCACCTGGCGATGGAGCAGGCCGACGCCTGGGCCGACGGCAATTTTGTCGACCAACAGGTCGGTGATCAGCTCGGCTTCGATTTCAACTGGCAGTGTTCTTTTGCTCCGGCTACTCGCCTCTGGCCCGCCTTTGAAAATGAACTCGTCACCGAGTTTGAGGACGGCACTCGCCACGTGCGCAATGCCAACGGCGCCATCATCGTAGAAAAGCCGGATGCCCTTTCGATTCCCGCCGAAATCGACCACTTGCTCAAAGACCGCCCATCGTGGGAAAAACACTACAAACATCGCTACCAATGGCACCCCGAGCGCGTGACCAAAGCTAGCGTGCGCACGGGCGACACTTTTGTACCCTTTGATGAAGGTGGGTTAGAGTACCTGCGTGCTGATCAACGCGACTTTCCCTACGGTCTGAGCTGTGGCAGCCTCTTTGGTCAGATCCGTGATACACTCGGTTTAGAAAACACCTGCTACTTGCCCATCGACGATCCGGTTCTTTTTGACGAGATCATCGAGACGGTGGGAGAGCTGTCTTTTCAGGCCGTGCAGTATGCACTGGCACAAGGCCCGCGTTTCGACTTCGGTCATTTCTGGGAAGATATCTGTTTTAAAAATGGCCCACTCGTAAACCCTGAAACCTTTGCCGCCAAGGTTGGTCCGCACTACAAGCGCATCACCGACTTATTGCACCAACACGGTATTGATATAGTCTCGCTCGACTGCGATGGCGACATCGACACGCTGGTGCCCATTTGGTTAGAAAATGGCGTCAATACGATGTTCCCCATCGAAGTGGGCACATGGAATGCCAGCATTGAACCGTGGCGGCAGCAATATGGTCGTGAGCTGCGCGGCGTTGGTGGCGTCAACAAAAATGTTTTCTCTCGCGACCGCGCGGCAGTGGATGCCGAGATAAAACGCATTGAACCACTCGTTGCGATGGGCGGATATATCCCCTGCATCGACCACCGCATCGCGCCCGACGCGGAGTGGGGCTTGGTGCGCTATTATTGCGAGCGCATGCGCGAGGTTTTTGCATGAATGACAAAGAGCGCTTCCACGCTGTGATGCGATTGAAAGCAGGTGTCGCCTGCAAACGCATCCGCGCTTGGCGTTAATTTATCAGCTACACATAGGAACCTATGGGAAAACTCAAATGGATCACGCACGCAGACCTCGCCATCGAACGCAATGCCAGCGTCGGGCGTCGCGAATATCTCGATCATATGACGTTCCGGCACAATGAGCGGGCGCTCTTTACCGAGATATTTGGCCCCATCGTCGGCCTAAAAGAAGAGTGGGAGGAGCAGGGTGCAAGCGTTGCCGAACTCGATTTCTCGGCTTTTAATTATCGCTGCGAGCGCCGTGGGCAGATTCCCGTGCACACGGGGCGCGTGGGCGGCGTAGAGCCTGAAGTCTTAGAAGAAACGGACGACTTTATCATCTCGCGCGACGAGTTGGGGCGCACGATGAAACTGGCCAAAGGCGTCTCGACGCTGGCCCTGCCCATGGACCATCCGGTTAAAAATATGGACGATTGGCTGCGCATAAAACCGTGGTACCAATTTTCCGAGGCGCGTTTTGAAAGAGACTGGCAGGCTATCGCCCAGCGCTATAGAGAAGAAGACCGCGTCCTCTGCGTGTCTATGCCCGGCGGTTTTGACGAGCCGCGACAGTTGCTCGGCGAAGAGGAGCTCTGCGTATCGTATTATACGCAGCCCGAACTGATTCACGACATACTCGATACCATCGGCCATACCGCCGTGCAGGTGTTCGATCGGGTCGCCTCCGAAGTGCAGGTCGATCTGCTCAGCGTGCACGAGGATATGGCCGGACGCGCTGGACCGCTGGCGGGTCCCAAACAGGTCGACGAGTTTATCAAGCCTTATTATCGCCGTGTCTGGGACAGGATACAGGAGCGTGGAGCACAGCTTTTCGATCAGGATAGCGATGGCGATATGAGCAGCGTGATCCCCTCTTTTTTGGCGGCGGGTATCAACTGTATGCATCCGGTCGAACCCGTGGACAACATGGATATCGTCGAGCTGCGCGCGCAGTACGGTCAGCGCCTGGCTTTTTATGGTGGCCTCGACAAACATGTGTTGCGTGAGGGAAAAGAGGCTATTGCCGCCGAGTTGGAGCACAAAATGCCGCCACTGATCAAAAGCGGCGGTTGTGTGCTGGCCTTAGATCATCGCATACCCAACGGCACGCCGCTGGAAAACTATAGGTTCTATATCGAAAAATCCTGGGAAATTATCGAGCGGGAATCTTGAGCGCGGCTACAGGTGCACTCTTTGCCCTGCGCAGCCAAGCGAAGGGTAGGTGCATCAAGCCGAATATGGTCAGGAAAATTACAGAGGTAACGGACCCAAAGAGCCAGTGCGGATAGGCGAGTGCAAAGGAGACTCCAATAGCGATACAAAACGGGTTAGCTGTGCGGCGGGCGCAATCTACGTATATTTCCCAGCGCGCACTCCCACAGAAAGGATCTCCGCATGATACCGCTGATCAGCACGCTGTGCAAAGGACCGCTCGGCGCGGCGCAACTGCCGCGTTTGTGGTGGAAAAACTTGCTCTACGCCACGGGCCAGCTAGATACTGGTTATCCTCATTGTACGGGTGGTCTCGATCTGAATGTCATTGAACTGCTGCAATTGGACCAGGACCAGACGCTGCACTATCTGCACGGGGAGAAACCCAACTATCTGCAATTTGAGGCATGGGTCGAGGCCAACGGCAGCGCGCATCCGCAGCATATTGAGCGCTGGAACAAGTCACTCGTCTCGCGCACGCACTGGACCGTGGCCAAGATCGACGAGACCTACGGCGATATCGGTTTCGACAAAGATGGAGAAACGGAAGTCTCTGGTGTGCTGCTCAACTGTTTGCAGGACTGGCAGCTCTTCCACCGCAACGACCTGCACGGCGATTTCGGCGCCATCGTGCCGCCGATGCTGTCGAGCATAGACCAAGGGCCACTGGGCATCTGCCAACTGCCGCGCACCTGGCTCAAGACCTGCCTGCGCGCCAAAGGGCTCTTGCACGCCGACTATCCAGACTGCGCCGAGGGCAGCCTCGACCAGCGCTGCATCCACGCACTGGCGCTCGATCAGGACCAGACCTTGGCTTATTTGCGCGACGAATTGCCGAGCTATTTGGAATTTGAGGACTGGGTCCGACGCGAGGGAACGATTGATGGCGATGCTATAACGACGTTCAACGAGCGCCTGCTCAACCGCGAGCATATTCCGGCCAAGCTCGAAGATATTCACGCCACATTGGGGCGCGCACAGACGTGGACGGCGGGGGTATTGCTCAATAATTTAGAGGATTGGCACTACGCGCATACGGCGCTGATGCAGCTATAAAAAACCGGCGGCAGGCTTGCTGGGAGGTCATTTGCGAATCCGCCGCCGGCAATAAGTAAATGCTGCGATTTAGGACGGGAGTAGTCGGTTTCTATGCCAACGCGCTTGCAGGCGCTTCCGACCCTTGCGCAAATAGAGTTTTACGGAGGCAGAGCTGACGTCCATACATTGGCTGACCTGGTCGTAACTGCAGTCTTCGTTGTAATATAATAGCAGTGCGCGTCGCTCGTTGGACGGCAATGCGTCGAGATAGCCCATCAGCCGTTCGGCATTTTGCTGCCGCTCGTATGAGCTATCTGGGTTCTCTTGGGCGCGAAACTGACTGGCGATAACGTCATCTTGTAGGCGCTGATGGCGCTGGCGTGTGCGGCCCCAAGACACGGCGGCATTGGCGGCGGTCCGCCGTAGCCAAGCGGGAAAGAGTTGCACCTGGCGCAAGCCGCCGATTTGCTGGAAGGCTTTGCAAAATACATCTTGGACGAGGTCTTCGACTTCGTCGCTATGTTGTAGATAGCGGCGGATCTCGCGGTACACGAGTGGCCGGTAGCGCTCGGCGAGATGTCCAAAAGCAACGGCATCACCCGAACGTGCTTGTTTTACCAGTATAGAGTCTTGTGGGGACATGCTTGTCTCTTTCTTCCGGCCTATGCTTATATATAGTATAGTAACAATGTGTAAAAATATAATAA